>CAYZAF010000228.1:0-7567 GCA_964476435.1 uncultured Syntrophaceae bacterium | reverse complement strand
AATGCCGAAGAGGTGAAATGGGCGATCGAGATGGCGGCGATGCTCGGGCGGGAAGTGATGACCCCCGCAGAATTCAGACAGGCCGTGGGGTTGAAGCCGAGGAGCGGCTTCAACCCGGACGGGACTAAGTAGCAGGTGCATCGAGGGAAGGAGTGCGTATGGAACGTCTCACTTACCGCTTCGACGAGCTTCACAAGGAGGACAGCGAGAAGGTCGGCAAGAAGTGCGCGAACCTCGGCGAGCTTGCCTCCGCAGGCTTTCGCGTTCCCCGCGGATTCGCGGTCTCTCTGGACGCGTACAGCCGCTTCCTGGCGGAGACCGGCTTGATCGGCAGATTAGAGGAATTCCTGAGCACCCTCGATTTGGACCCACATCAGGCTTCGAGCCTCCCTCGATTCGAGGAGGCGTCCGCAGTCATGCGCAGGATGGTCGATGAAACGGATATGCCCTCGGATATAGCATCGGGGATCGGGGAGCACTACGAGGCGCTCTGCCAGGCTGCAGGCAACAAAGCGGTCGCCGTTGCCACCAGATCCGCCGGCCCTGCGAGCCACCCCGGCCAGTACGAGACCTACCTTCACATCAAGGGGGCATCGGAGGTGATTTACAACGTCAAGAGAGTCTGGGGCAGTACGTTCAACACCCGGTCCCTTGTGGCCCGGGCACGCCAGGGGCTCTCCCTCGCGCTGGACCCCATCGGCGTTGCGGTGCTCGAAATGGTCAACGCAAAGGCAGCCGGGGTGATGTTCACCGTCAATCCGGCGGACGGTGACGACTCCAGGATCTACATCGAGAGCAACTGGGGCCTCGGCGAATCGGTGGTGTCCGGTGAGGTGACACCCGACTCCTTTCTCGTCGACAAGGTCTCCTCCGGGATCCTCCAGCGCACTGTCTCGCCGAAGAAGGTCTGGTATGTGGTCGACCCGGGAACGGGTAGGGTCGCGCAGCAAGCGGTCCCGGAGGAGAAGCGGAATGCCCCGACCCTGAGCGACCCGGAGATCCTGGAGCTTGCGAGGCTCGGCCGACTTGTCGAGGACCACTTCGGTCTGCCTCAAGACATCGAATGGGCTGTTGACGAGGGCCTTGCCCTTCCCGAGAGCATTTTCCTATTGCAGACCCGGCCTGCAAAGACCGAGGTGAAGAAGAAAAGCTCGACCGACAAGATCATCGACCTGATGATGCGCGGCATCTCTTAGTAGCGAGGCGACGCGCAGGACGACGCAAGGGTGAGATAGGAGGCGTCGCCGACAGAAAAAGAAGACAGGAGGATTGTATGGGCGCAGTCTATGGGGTCACCCAGTTCGAGTTCGACGAAAACGATCTTAAGAGCTATGGCGTGTGGTTTTGCGACGTCGCCCACGGATCGCCGCCGTGGAAGCCGCTCTATCTGCTCAATTCATGGCTGTGGCCTGGCTACCGCTCAATACAGCGGGCGTACGAGATGCTTTCAGTACCCACGAGCAGGGGGTGGGATGTCAGGCTGAAGGATGGCTATCCTTATCCCAGCGTGCTTCTCACCACCGATGAGGAAGCGAAGGAGCGCGCCGTCGTATTCAGGGAGAAGATAAGGCCGTACATCGAGAATTGCGGTGGTCTGTGGGACGAGCGCAAGGTGGACCTGATGCGGTCTTACGAGGATCTGAAAAAGAAGTACGGGCTGACCACCTACGATTCCATCACTGGCCTCACCAACATCGAGCTGCTGGAGCTTTTCGACGATTACCTGCCGGTGAACAAGAAGCAATGGGACGTACACATGGATTTTTTCGTGCCCGTCTATTACCTTTTCGGCCTTTTCGAGCAGATGTGCCGCGAGATCATCGGCATCGACAACAGCAATCCCCTGTTTTCAAAGGTGATGGCCGGCTTCGAGAGCATGGCCTTCAAGTTCAACAAAGAGATCTGGCGCCTCGGAAAGCTCGCCATTGACCTGGACCTCGGCAAGCTGTTCCTCGACACGGCTGACAACGAGGAGCTCATGGCGAAGCTCCAGACTATGGATAGGGGGGCAAAGTGGCTCGCAGCGTACGGCGAGTTCCTCGAGGTCTATGGATGGCGATGCGAGCGCATGTTCGACTGGGCAACGCCGAGTTGGCTGGAAAAGCCGAGCATGGGCCTGCAGGTGATAAGGATGGCGGTGACCACCGGGGGGGAGTCGACCAGAGACGTAAAAAGGGAGCAGGCAGTCAAGGAGAGGGAAGAGGCGGAGAAAGAGATCCTCGCGAAAGTGCCCGTGGACCAGAGGGACTGGTTCAAGGACTTGATGAAGGCCGCGCAGATGGCCGGGTTCTGGAGTGAGGACCACAGCTACTATTGCGACCTTTACGCCGCGGCCCTGGGACGGTGGATAACCAGGGAGATCGGTCGCCGCTTTGCCATTGCCCACGTGATCGACGACCCTGAAGACATCTATTTCCTCCTGGTGGGCGAGATACACAAGGCCCTCATTCCCATGGGTCACGTCAAGCTCCACCGATACGTCGAGGCACGCAAGAAAGAATGGGAAGGATACCTGACAATCGCTCCAGAGATGCTTTACGGAGACCCGGCGAAGATGGGGATAATGGCGAGAAAAGACCCTGTCATCACCGCTGCCTCTGCGGTGCCGAACGTCAGGCAAGAGCTGAAGGCCGACCTTTACGGCGGTGCCTCTGCGCCAGGGTTCGCCGAAGGAGTGGCCCGCGTCATCATGACCGAGAAAGAGCTGGGCTCGCTTCAGCGAGGGGAGATCCTCGTGGCGCCGGGGACGAGCGCCCAATGGACCGCAGCGTTCGAATTGATCAAAGCCATCGTCACGGACGGCGGGGGCGCCCTGTCTCACGCGGTAATTCAGGCCCGGGAATACGGCCTGCCGGCAGTGACGGGCTGCCAGGAGGCGACAAGGAAAATCAAGACCGGAGACCGAGTGAAGGTTGACGGTGACCTGGGAATTGTGTTTATCTTGAAATAGCCGCGAGCGAGGCCTTTCGGAAGCTGGACGATTCGGGCTTCTGCCAAAGGGGAACCCACAGCCTTGAAGCGTATCGTGATCATGGCGACCCTCGACACCAAGGGCGAGGAGGCCGCCTATCTGAGGGACCTTATCCTGAGGCGGGGCCACGAGCCTTTAGTAGTCGACATGGGCGCCGGAGGAGAGCCCAGGGGGCCGGCGGACATCACGGCAGCCGAGGTGGCCCGCGCAGCTGGCGCAGACATAGAAACGTTTCGCGGCCGTGACCCCCGAAAGAGGGAGGCTGCAACCGACACGATGATTCGGGGCGCGGTGAAGAGGCTACGCTCCCTGTGGGAGGCTGGGCAGGTGGAGGGCATCGTCTCCCTTGGAGGCGTGACGAGCGCCGTCATGGCCTCCTCCGTAATGAAAGAGATGCCTTTCCGGATCCCCAAACTGATCCTCACGAGCGGCGCCTCCCTGACAGGCGCCCACCGCTTCTTCGGCCCCACGGGGGTTACGGTGATGCACTCCCTCGTCGAGGTCGGCGGCCTGAATCGTCTCCTCAAGGAGCATCTCGCGAGGGCAGCTGCGGCCATTTGCGCCATGGTCGAGGCAGCGGCCTCGACCGACGAAAGGGCCGAGCAGAAGCCCGCAGTGGCCATGTCTACCAACGGATGGGTGGAGTTATGCGCGCAGCGCATCCTCAGATCCCTGGAATTGGGGTACGAGGTGATTCGTTTCCACGCCACCGGCGTGCCTGAGGTGGTTATGGAGAAGCTCATCGAGGAAGATTACTTCTGCGCAGTCATCGACCTCGTGCCATCGAGCATCACCAACGAGCGCTTCAACGGGTCGCGCATCTCATGGCCGAGGCGGCTCGAGGTGGCTGGAGAAAGAGGAATCCCCCAGGTGGTAGCGCCTTGCCTGGTGAACGCCATCTCCCGGATAAGGGATGGCTCTCAGGAAGAGGCTGCCGAAATGGCGATGCGAAAGCATTACGTTATGGATGACCTGCGCATCCTCCTGTGGCTTAAACCTGAGGAGCTGAAGGACATGGCGGCTGTCTATGCGGAGAAACTGAACAAGGCCAAAGGTCCGACCAAGTTCCTCATCCCCATGAAGGGTTGGGCCTCCATGGAGACCGAAGGTACGGACCTCTACGACCCCGACGGCATTAGGGCCTTTGTCGATGGGCTGAAAGGGGAGCTTAAGCCCGAGGTTGAGGTGAGAGAGGTCGATGCCAATATCGAAAGTGAGCCGTTTGCCGAAGCCGTCCTTGCGGCTTTCGAGGAAGTGACTGTCGCAGCCGGCGCTTGCCGCCTATTCGAACCGCAGACAGAAGGATAAGAGGAAGATGAAGAGAATCGATTTCGAAGCCCATTTTTATACCCAGGATTACCTCGATCTGATGTATCGGAACCCTGGCTATCCGCGTCTGGAAGACGACCCAGAAACGAAAGGCCGGAAGCTTTGGTACAACCCTGCAATAGCCCAGCCGTTTGCCGATGCGCTCCTGGATCCCCTCCTTGACTTGGGCAAGAGGCGTATTCAGAGGATGGATGAGTGCGGCATAGCCATCCAAGTCCTCAGTCTTTCAGCGCCGGGCGTCGAGCAGTTCGATGCGGCGATCGGGACCGATCTCGCTCGGAAAATCAATGACGAGCTGCACGAAGCGATAAGGAAATACCCCGACAGGTTCATGGGGTACGCCACGCTGGCGCCAAACGATCCGAAAGCGGCGGTAGATGAGCTTCATCGCGCGGTAAAGGAGCTTGGATTCAAGGGGTGGAACACCCATTCGAATTATGGGGCTACCATGCTGGATGATCCAAGGTACATCCCCATCCTTGAAAAAGCTGAAGAACTGGAGGTGCCGGTGTACGTCCATCCGACTGTATCGGGCTCCGATCAGTTGAAAGGGTACGGGTTTCCCCTGGCCGGTGCGCCCTTCGGATTCGGGATTGACGCGGCAATCTGCATGATGCGCCTTATCTACAGCGGCATCTTTGACAGATGTCCCAGGTTGAAGATCATTCTGGGACATCTGGGGGAAGGATTTCCTTTTATCTTCCAGAGGATCGACTGGGCTTATCTGAGGCCCTTCGATTCAAGGCTGAGGCCTCACTTGGAAAGGAAGCCCAGTGAGTACCTCTTGAGAAATGTCTATGTTTCCACCAGCGGACAATTCCACGTGCCCTCATTCGTCTGTACGTACGAAAGTATGGGCGCGGACAGGATTCTCCTCGGAACGGATCATCCTTACGAGGCCATCGAGGAAGCCATTCAGTTCCTGGAAAGCCTTCCTATATCCGATGCCGACAAGGAGAAGATCTGCAGGAAAAACGCGGGCCCGTTGGGAATATTGGAGGGTTAGGGACGAGCACGGTCTTGACGGCGATCCTTTTTGGACCCCCTTCCTTAAGGCGCGCGCGGATGAGCTCGAAAGGAGGCGGAAGAACCTCTCTGTAGCGCCACCGGAATGCTGAAATATCCTATGATCATCGATGGCAGCAGGAGTCGTTTGAATGGCTGAGGTACGGAAGTTTTCATATCCCCACTTGGAAAACGAGCTATTGGAGGACCTGGAAAGGTATAGAGATTACGCTTTAGCCCTTGGCGCTACAGAGGCCAAGATTGTGGGAGCCCAGGACATACTTTTCGACCCACGGGTCAGGCTGAAATGTCTTTACCCTAAGTGCCACTGGTATGGAACCAACGCCCACTGTCCTCCCCATGTGCCCGAGGTTGAGGAAATGAGAAGAATGGTTTCCCCCTATCGCTACGGTATTTTCTACTGCATAAGAGTTCCAACTGAGGGTTTTGCCGGGACCATCGATGGTTCTCAAAAACCGGCAGAGTACGCGGAAAGACAGCTGGCAAACTACAAGATAGCCTCTCTCGTCGAAGCGAGAGCCTTCTATGAAGGCTATGTGCTTGCAGTAGGGTTTGCCGGAGGCCCATGCAAACCAATCTTCTGTTCCGACAAGGACTGCTCGGCTATTATTCAGGGACAGGGCTGCCGCGCCGTGCTCAGGGCAAGGACCTCCCTTGAGGGAGCTGGTATCTATGCTTTGGCTATGGCAGCCAAAGCGGGATGGGATGTCTATCCACGCGGGCGAAATGCCGAAAGCGTCACCTATCACACGGCATTGGGCATGGTGCTCATCGATTGATGGGATGTAACAATTGGAACTTTTGAGCGGAAGGTTCGAGGCTTATCCGCCGCCTCAAGGAAGTGCTGTCAAGACGGCTTGAACACGAGGGCCGCGAGGGGCGGCAGGTCGAGAACGAGCGAGTAGGGACGACCGTGCCAGGGAACATGCTCCGCATAGCGTCCGCCCTGGTTTCCCACGTTGCTCCCCCAATAGAGTTCCGAGTCGCTGTTGAGTATCTCCCGATAGAATCGCGCCTCCGGCACCCCTACGCGGTAGTTGCGCCGGGGCACCGGGGTGAGGTTGAAGGCGAAGACGAGGAAGTCCTCCCTGTTTTTGGCCCTCCTGATGAAGGAGACGATGCTTCGCTCGTAATCGCCGAAGTCGATCCACTCGAAGCCCGCGTGATGGAAGTCCACCTCATGGAGGGACGCCTCTCGCTGATAGAGCATATTGAGGTCCTTCACAAAAGCCTGGAGCTTCCGGTGAGGCTCGTGCTGGAGGAGGTGCCAGTCGAGACTCGTGTTTGCGTTCCACTCCCACCATTGCCCTATCTCGCCGCCCATAAAGAGGAGCTTCTTCCCTGGCTGGGCGCACATGTACGAGTAGAGAAGGCGGACATTGGCGAATCTCTGCCAAAGGTCCCCGGGCATCTTGTCGATGATGGAGCGCTTGCCGTACACGATCTCGTCGTGGGAGAGAACGAGAATGAAATTCTCCGTGAACGCATAGAGCAGGGCAAAGGTGAGATCGTTCTGATGGAACTTCCGGAAAACAGGATCATTGGAGAAGTACCGGAGGATGTCGTTCATCCACCCCATGTTCCACTTCATGCTGAAGCCTAGTCCGCCAAGATACGTGGGATGGGAGACCGCTGGCCATGCGGTCGATTCCTCCGCTATGGTGAGCACCCCCGGGTGACGGCCGTGCACTACCTCGTTGAAGCGTTTCAGGAAGGCCACGGCTTCAAGGTTCTCGTTTCCCCCGAACTGGTTCGGGATCCATTCGCCGCGCTTCCGGGAATAGTCGAGGTAGAGCATGGAGGCGACTGCATCTACACGCAGGCCGTCTATGTGGTACTTCTCCAGCCAGAAGAGGGCATTGGAGATGAGGAAATTGGCGACCTCGTTCCTCCCGTAGTTGAAGACGAGGGTCCCCCACTCCCGGTGCTCCCCCTTGAGGGGATTTTCGTGCTCGTAAAGGGCGGTTCCGTCAAAATAGGCCAGTCCGTGGCCGTCCTTGGGGAAGTGGGCCGGCACCCAATCCATGAGGACCCCAATCCCTGAGTTGTGGAGGCGATCGACGAGGTACATGAAGTCGTCCGGCGTGCCGTATCGGCTCGTCACGGAAAAGTACCCAATGGTCTGGTAGCCCCAGGATTCATCGAGGGGATGCTCACTGACAGGCATCAGCTCGACGTGGGTGTATCCCATCTCCTTCACGTAAGAGACGAGGCTATCTGCAAGCTCCCGATAGGAGAGCC
>CAYZAF010000227.1:0-8384 GCA_964476435.1 uncultured Syntrophaceae bacterium | reverse complement strand
CAACACCTTCCCATCCACGCGGGATGCAAGTTTTTCCATGAGGAACTTCATCACCCTCCCCATGTCTTTCTGATCCTTCGCCCCCAGAGACGTCACCGCTGCTTCCACCTCTTGGGAAAGCTCTTCCTGCGCCATCTGGGTCGGGGCGAACTCCTTCAGTATCTCAAGCTCCCTCACCTCCTTTTCCGCGAGGTCAGGGCGCTGCCCCTTGGTGAAGCTCTCGATGGACTCGGTATGCTGTTTTATCAGAGATTTTACGACTCCGTAGAACTCGTCCTGGCCAAGGGGCTTTCTCTTCTCCACTTCTTTGTAGCCCAAAGAAGACAGGAGCATCCGCAGGACTGACACCCTTAGCGTGTCCTTCTCTTTGAGCGCTTTCTTGAGGCCCTGTTCGATTTCGTCTTTGTAGGACATTGCCCCTAGTAAAGCCCTTTCGCTACCATGCGCCTTATCTTCTTCAGAGCCCTTTTCTTGGCAGCGAGGATCTTCTTCTTTCTCTTGACGCTCGGCTTCTCGTAGTACTCCCGTCGCTTGACTTCCGACAGAATGCCGGTTCTTTCACACTGTTTCTTGAACCTTCTCAGGGCGCTCTCAAAAGACTCCCCGTCTCTTATGATAATGGCTGGCATCCATTGCTCCCCTCCCCCCTATGCTATTTGTGCAGAAGATATCCATTAAACCTCAGACTTCCCCCTAAAGTCAATAGAAATCGGCTTGATGCCCCTGCCCCGATTTCCCCGTCCAGGAAGGCTATCCCTTCCGAAACGCCCGTCGGCGCCGCGCCGATCACCCGTAAGACTCGCTCGCGCCCGGGAAGCCGACAGTCTATTTCACTTTTGTCAGGCTCCGCCAGTATGTTTAAGCCCTTTGTTTTCGGAGTGTTGCCGTTCCAAGGCTCCAAAAGCACCCGTCCGTGTGGAGGGCTATTCCTTCCGATTCGCTGCGCTTCCGCGCTGACCCGTTTTAACCTCCAAACTCGCTCACGCACCAATCCTATATTCTCTGCCGACCGGCCGCATGCCACTCATCTATTGCAAGCCTTCATTCCGGGGCTATCTGTTCCGAAGAACCCAAGGCACCCGTCCGGGAGGGCTATTCCTTCCAATTCGCTGCGCTTCCGCGCTGACCCGTTGATACTCCAGCCTCGCTCACGCACCGATTGCGAACCCACCCGCGAGACGGGAGTGCGACCGTCGCGGGTTCTTGGCCTTTTCGCTCCGTTGTGTGGTCGTCCGCAAACAAGAGCGCCCTACTAGGGAGCTATTCCTCGGTATCAGGCGCGTGACCTTAGGTGAAGCCCCGCACCCAGAGGGCGCGGGGCTTACACACCGGTCCGGCTACGCTCGTCTTTTCGTGAACGGGTACCGTGAGCGCTTCCGAGCGATGCGAATCGAGAAGGAACAGCCCTCCCGGACGGGCAAGAGAGGATCTTAGTATTGAGAAAGGGGGCAGTTGCCCTTGCGGCCCCTTAGGGGCCGATGGCTGTAAACGCTTTTTCATCGCCGGGTCAGTCGACTGCTAGACCCGGCGTGGATGGACGACCGCATGGAGGGATCGATGATATGTGGATGCTATGTGAGCCTCGTAGACCGTAGGCGTACTTGCGTACGTCGGAGGACACGAGGCGAGCAGAGCGCCGCAGATCGCGATACCGAACAGGCGGTTGGCCGGACACAAAAGACACGGTTGGCCAGGCACCCTAAGCCTTCCCTACCTCCCCGCCGAAGAGCTCCACGATTTTCCTTACCAGGGCAGGCAGCGACGGATCACGCGCTCCCATGACGAGCACGCAATCCCCGGACCTCGCATCGCCTTTCACCTCTGCCAGCAGCTCATCCCGGCCCCTCACTGCCCGTGCCTTGAACGACACGGGACCCAGGCCGTTGATGATGTCTTCGGAGGAGATGTCCATTACGGCCGTGCCCCCGGCGTAGTAGATGGGCAGAAGATAAAGGGAGTCATTCTTGCGGAAGATGCCCCTGAAGGTCGCGATGTAGTCGTCCCTGAGAAATCGCGTCGGGCCGAACCCGTGCGGTTGGTACACGGCGATGATGCGCTCCGAAAGACCCCTGGCAGCGCTCACTGCAGCAGCTATCTTTACCGGATTGTGGGCAAAATCATCGACCACATGCACGTTCAGCCTCGTTTCAATCACCGCAAAGCGCCTGGCCACGCCCTCGAAATTCTTCACCCCCTGCATAAGCTGCTCCCCGCCGCATGCGAGATGCTCGCACACGCAGAGTGCGGCGCGCAGGTTTTCAAGGTTGTGGCGTCCCGGCAGCGGCAAGTGGTATTCAATGCCCTTGCGAAAGAGCTTGACCGAGCCAGGCAGCAGCTCTTCGCGATCCGGCTTCCACGAGGCCGACCCGTTCCGGCCGAAGCGCACTGACGCAGGAAGGGAAGCGAGAACAGGATCGTCCGCATTCGAGGCAGTCCAGGACGATTGCGAGACGAGCGTCTCAAAGAGCGCCCTCAACTCATCTACGCCCTTGTGGTCCTTGGAAACGTTAAGGATAAGGGCGATTTCCGGGGAGTACTTTGTTATGGTCCCGTCGCTCTCGTCGGCCTCTACGACAAGGAGATCGGAGCCGCCGCTGAAGGCATTGCCGACCAAACCCTCTCTTTCGAGCCTCACGAGGGGCGCGCCGCTGACGAGAGAAGGCGATTTCCCGCATGCCGTCAAGAACTCGAATATCATGGCCGTCACCGTCGACTTACCGCTCGTGCCGGCCACGGCAATGGTCCTCATTGACGCGATGATCGAGGCGAGCAGATCGGAGCGGTGCACAATGGGGAGGCCTCGGGCGCGGGCTGCGGCGATGTCGGGATTCGATTCTTCTATTGCCGTTGAAACGCAGACGACATCGATGTCCTCACCCACGCCGGATCCGTCCTGGCTGACTATAGCGCACCCCAGTGCTTCGAGGGATTGCCGCAGGGAGGCGGTATCCTCACTGGCGAGCAAGCGATCTGAGCCGGAGACCTGGATCCCCTGAAAGCGGAGATACTGGGCGAGCGCGCTCATACCGGTCCCAAAAATGCCCGCAAAATGGACACTCCAGCACGGGCTTTCGCCCAAAGTTATGGGCTGAGGATCGATGTAGACGAGTGTGCCTTCCGTCACCTCAGCGAAAAGGCGAAGGATGTCCACATTCCTCAAAACGAGGCATCCGTGGGACAAGGGGACGCCTACCAGATCCTCCCGGTTGGTGCCGTGGATATAGATGCAGCGGTCATAGGAATCCACGCCTGGACCCCTGTTGATCCCCTCTTCCAGACCTTCCAGTCGCAGAATGCGCGTCAGTATCAGGTTGTCTTCTGTCGAGCCTCCATCCCAGTCAATGCCCGTGTCTCGCCGTTCTCTGAAAATGCGGCCAAGGGGAGCGCCCGATCCTATCTTCTCCTTGATCCGATGGAGCCCAGGGGGTGTCTTGAACGAGTCCTCCCGAATGCCAATGCCGAATCTCGAGGTAGAGGCATCGTATCGCTCGACGACTATGTCCCGCTCGCACACGAGAAGCGCCTGCGCCTCAATGGACTGAACGAGGAAACGCTCCCCATCCTCCGTGAGGCACGGCCGCAGCTTCCTGTAAATGCGTCCTAGGCGAGTTGCTTCCATGCCGCATCTCCCTTAAGGGTGAGGCAATGGCTCCTCCGCGAAGAGATAGGTTGACCAGAACTCCTCGCAGTAGCGGTCCACGAGAACGAGCCTTGCCTTCAGGCGCCCTTCAATGGCAAGCGCCTCTCCTCGTATCATTCCCGAGACCAGATAGTACCTCCTCCCGAAGAACTCGGGCCTGTCCACGAGGGAGCAAAGGGCAGAAAAGTGGACGTTGGCGATGAGGAGGTCCGCGTCAATGGAGAGCATCTCTTCGGCATTGGCCTTGACGAGAAGCATCCTGTCCGCGAGATTGTTGATGCGACTGTTGCGGGCCGCTGTCTTGAGGGCGAGATCGTTATTGTCCACCGCCACTGCCAAGGGGGCGCCCATCTTCAGGCACGCAAGGGAGAGTATGCCCGTGCCTGTCCCGAGGTCGAGCACCCGCTGCGGCATCCAGCAGGAGAAGAGCCTGTCGAGGAGCATGAGACATCCCCTCGTGGAGTAATGGAAACCGGAGCCGAAGGCCATGTTCGGGTCTATGGCGATGCTGATCCCGTCCACAAAAGGGGCGTTCCACGGCTGGTGTATGCCGATCCTTCCAACCTTGAGCGGCTCGAGGGGCACCCCGGACTCCCAGTCCTCGTGGTTTATGGCAAGTTCAGACCTGAAGGGCAGGCGGAGGCTGCCGAGAAGATCACGCTTCTGCCGATGGAAAAAGAGAAATGAATAGCCAGCCTCCTGCCAGCACCCGACGTAGTCCTCATCCTCCATGGCAGGGATCCGGTCTCTCACGTCCCCTTCGAACTCATAGACATAGATCGTCCCGTACACCTCCCTATCTTACCCTAAGGAGGGAAGCGTAATCCAGTGAGCGGCCCGTTGCCGTAGCCGAAGAATGCCTAGGTCCCCGTGAACTCTGGCGGCCGCTTTTCAAGGAAATGGGCCACCCCTTCCCTGAAGTCATCCGACTGCAGGCTGAGGACCAGTTCCCTGTCTGCGCTGGATGCGGCTTCCGCGAGGCTCTGGAACTGGGCTTCCCAGACCTGTCTCTTCATGACCCTGAGCGAGCGCGGCGAGACTTGCGTTGCCAGATCGGACGCATAGGCGAGCACGCCGGCCATGAAGCCCTCCTCGGGGAAAACCCGGTTGACCAGACCCATGCGGAAGGCCTCGTGGGCGTCGACCATGCGCGCCGAGAAAAGGAGGTCGAGGGCGTTCGAAAGACCCACTATTCTGGGAAGCACCCAGCTGATCCCGTGCTCGGCAATGAGGCCCCGGCGGGAAAAGGCCGTTGAAAAACGGGCCTTTTCCGAGGCGAACCGAAGGTCGCAGTAAAGGGAGAAGATGAGTCCAAGGCCAGCCGCAGGCCCGTTGACCGCGGCAATGATAGGTTTCGGGACAGCCGGGAGATATGAGTACCTCTTCCTGAAATCGCTGCGGACATTGAGCCGGTTCTCTGCCTCCCGCTGCTCCTCGGTCCTCGTGCCCATGAGCTGGGAGACCGCCTCTTCCGGAGATTCGCTGCCGTTAAGGTTCGATGTGCCTTGCCCTACGGCGCCTTTCAAATCGGACATGTCGGCGCCGGCACAAAAACCCCTCCCTGCTCCCGTGAGGATGATGACCCTGACCCCGTCGTCCGCCCCGGCCCTTCCCATAGCATCGCGGACCTCCTCGGCCATGACCGGCGTCCATGCGTTGAGCTTTTCCGGCCGGTTGAGGGTCACAATAGCAACCAGGTCCGCCTTGTCGTAAAGCACTTGAGTATACGTCATGAGAGCCCCCTCCCCTTACTTCCTGCTCTTCGCGAGGAAAGCGGCGAGCCGCTCCTTCGCCTTCCGGCGAGGCAACTGCCAGAGGAGCGAGACCCTCCTTCTGCTTCGCGAGATCGGCCACCAACAGCTCGTGCCAGTGATTTCATCTGCGTTGAAAAGCGTGTCGACCATGATAGCCTCGGCACATGGCGTCGACAGAGGCGGAACCTCAGTACGTGGCTCGCCCGCCAGATAAGTCGAATACGGCCCCAGTACTGTAGGAAACATCGTCGGACGCAAGCCAATGAATCATTGCCGCAACAGCCTCAGGCCGGCCGAACCGGCCGAGGGGGGTGCGTTCCAATAGAAGCTGCCTCTTCTGACCGGGCATCTCATCGAGAAGAGGAGTCTCGATAATTGCAGGCGTCACCACATTCACCATGACATTGTGTTTTGCCACTTCCCTGGCAAGGGCCTTCGTCAGACCGATGATCCCTGCTTTGGCCGCGCTGTAGGGCACCATATCCGGACTCCCCTCTTTGCCCGCAAGGCTCGATACATTGATGATCCTTCCATAACCCCGTTCGATCATATGAGGCACCACTGCCCGGCAGCACAAAAAGACTCCTGTCAGATCGACTCCGATGACACGATTCCACTCCTCATTCGTCTGATCCTGGATGGGGGCAAAACGGCCTCCTACGCCGGCGTTGTTTACCAGAATATCGATTCGCCCGTATGCGCCGAGGATTGCCTCAAAAGTGCAGGTGACTCGATCGGCATCGGAGACATCGCACGCGAATGCTTGTACCGGAAACCCGTCGGCCGCCAGCCGCCCCGCGGCTTGGGCCGCCTTCTCCTCGTTGACGTCGATAATGGCCACCGAGCATCGAGCTTGAGCGAGGCGGGCCGCTACTGCGAGGCCGATCCCCTGGCCACCTCCTGTCACGACTGCGACACGGCCGAAAAGATCGAGAAAGTCCGTGACTCTCACCTCCTTTTCTAGCTCAGGACGGGTATGACGTCAGCCGACGCCTGCGTCTCTTAAGCGGCCTCCATGAGGCCACTCGCCCCACGTCATTGACAGCCGCTGGTGCCGCCTCTCGTAACGAGCGCCGCCATCTCGTCTAACCTCGCAACCTTCACCCTCTCCCAGGGCAAAACCCTTTTAGTCTTCGTACAACTCCACGATCATTGACGTCGACGGACCGCCGCCCCCGCAGAGGGATGCGCCCCCGTACCGCACTTTGCGGCGCCTCATTTCGTGGACAAGCGAAACGATGAGCCGGGCGCCTGTCATGCCCACCGGGTGTCCGAGCGATATGCCGCCGCCGTTGATATTCATTTTGTCGAGGGGAATCTTCAGCTCCCGGTTGCACCCAATGATCTGGGCTGCAAAGGCCTCGTTGATCTCCCAGTAGTCAATGGCTTCCAGGGGAAGGTTGGCAAAGCGGAGCGCCTTCCTTACCGAGGGGACCACGCCCATTCCCATGATCTTCGCATCGACGGCAGCCGAGCCTGTCGCGACGATACGGACAAGGGGCTTGATCCCCAGTTCCTTTGCCTTGTCGAGGGACATCATGATGAGGGCTGCGGCCCCATCGTTGATCCCGGAGGAATTGCCGGCGGTCACAGTGCCGTCCTTCTTGAAGACCGGCTTCAGCCGCGCGAGGTCGGCCATGGTGAGCCCCGGCCTGGGGTGCTCATCTGCCGCAAAAAGGGTCGTTCCCTTCTTTGTCTTAATCTCCACAGGCACGAGCTCGCTCTCCTGCGTCTTGTTATCGATCGAGGCGCATGCCCGCTGATGGCTCATGAGGGCAAACTCGTCCTGCTCTTCCCTGGATATATTGTACATCTCGGCGATGTTCTCCGCTGTTACGCCCATGAGGATGTTGTAGAAGGCGTCTACCATACCATCGTTGTACATGGCGTCGACGAGGCGCTGTTCGCCCATCCTGAAGCCCGTGCGCGCGCCCATGACGAGGTAAGGGATCGACGACATGCTCGCGCAGCCCACGGCAGCCCCTATGTCCACCTTCCCAAGAAGTATCTCTTGGTACATGATCTCCGAGGCCCTCAGGGAGGAGACGCACTGCTGGTTTATCGTACATGCCACTGTCTCCCAGGAGCAGCCCGCATGGACCGCGACCTGTCTTCCCGGGTTTGATTTCGCCCCGGCCATGTCTGGGTTGCCGCACACCACCTCCTCGATGAGGGCAGGCGCCACGCCTGCCTTTTCCATTGCAGCCTTGAGGGCAATGACGCCCAGCTCCACGCTGGTGAAGTCTTTGAGGGAGCCGAGGAAATCCCCCACCGGCGTCCTTGCACCGCTCACAATCACTACTTCGTTCATAATCAGTCTCCTATGTTTAGTTTTCGAAGAAACCCTTCCGGCTCTTCTTCCCAATCGGCCGCCGGCGACGCATGGTTGCTATGCTCGTTCGAATAGCCTCCGTGGATTACTTACGAGGATAGTGTTGATCTGCTCCTCGGTTATTCCGGCAGCTTTCATCTTAGGGATCATTCTCCTGTGAAGATAGAGGGGATTCCACTCCGCCCAATGAGCGGGAGGAGTTATGGGACGGCCAAGCCAGACGAGTATGCAGTCGTGGGAAAGTATGATTCTGTCAACATAGCCCTGCTTTACAAGAGAAATGGCATTGTCCTCAGCCTTTGGGGACTCCAGTGGATTGGTTCGGTCAAAGGCAATATAGAACCCAGGCCTTTGAAGCTCGGATAAGGGATAAGCGATATCTACCGCATTGTTTTGGTGACCGATCATGATCCCTTTCGGATCTGCGCCTAGCTTGAGAAACAAGTCCTCCTGGGCCGGCCCCACGGTGGCACCTTCGGTGTGGGTGATAATAGGAACTCCGGTCTCCTTTGAAGCCCGCACTGCGGCCCTTATGACCTTTTCTTCATACTCGGTGATCGTCGGATCACTGGTCGCAACTTTGATGAGACCGGCCTTGACGCCAGATTTCCCGATACCGACCCTTATCTCTCTCAGGAACAATTCGTAGAAATCCTCC
>CAYZAF010000226.1:0-6413 GCA_964476435.1 uncultured Syntrophaceae bacterium | reverse complement strand
GACGCCTTCCTTCCGCCTTTTGCGATCCCCACCCGCTTCAGCATAGAGGACCCCGCCTACGTCACGAACGTGGTAAACGGCGAGCAGTACATGGGCTACCGGCGGAGAAGCTTCAACGACATGGAGAACGCGCGACCCGTGATAGACCGGGTAGACAGGGAGTACAGGGAGGCGTTCGGCAGGGGATACGGCGTCATCGAGGCAGTCAATACGGATGGCGCGGAGATCGTGCTCGTGACGAGCGGCGCCATGACGAGCACGGCCAGGGTGGCAATCGACGCCCTGCGCGCCAAGGGATACAAGGCAGGCCTCCTCAAGATGAAGGCCTTCAGGCCCTTTCCTTTCGCAGAGGTGCGGGAGGCGCTGAAGGGCGTGCCCAAAGTGGCTGTCATCGACCGCAACATCTCCATCGGTAAAGAGGGGATATGGTGCCAGGAGCTGAAGGCAGCCCTCTACTCCCTCGACCGCCGCCCGATGGTGACCGGCTTCATCGCCGGCATCTGCGGGGCCGACGTCTCGCCCGATATGATCGAGGATATGGTCTTAAGCACGCTCAAGAGAGATGAACCGCTCGAATTGCCCACATGGGTGCGGAGGGATCCATGGTAATGGAGGAGAACAATATGATCCAGCAGGTCGAGAAGGAGTACATGCGGCCGGGCCATATGGCCTGCCCGAGCTGCGGTGAGGCCACGACGATACGGCTCGTGTTGAAGGTGCTCGGCGAGAAGACCATCATGGTCATCCTCCCATCGTGCGTCGGCGTCATCAGCGCTACCTATCCGAATGCCACCTTTGCCGTGCCTTGCTTCCACTCGGCCTTCGAGATTGCGGCGCCGACGGCCTCGGGCATCGCAAATGCCCTTAAGATCCAGGGCAGGGAGGACGTCACTGCCGTTACCTTTGCCGGCGACGGCGGCACCTTCGACATCGGCCTCCAGTCGCTCTCCGGGGCTGCTGACCGGAACGACAATTTCATCTATGTCTGCCTCGATAACGAGGCATACATGAACACGGGGATCCAGTCGAGCTCGTCGACCCCCCAGAATGCGTGGACCATGACGACGCCGGGCGGACGAAAGGGGAGGAAGAAGAAGTTCATGCAGATCATCGCCGCCCATAGAATGCCCTATGCCGCGACCGCCTCCATGGGGCATCCCCTTGACCTCATGGAGAAGACGGGTAGAGCAAAAGAGATCAAAGGAACGAAATTCCTCCATACCCTCACCCCGTGCGCCACCGGGTGGAGGATGGCTGAAAGCCTCTCTGCGAAGGCAGCGCAGCTCGCAGTGGAGACGAAGCTCTTCCCCCTTTACGAGATCATCGATGGAAAGGAGTACCGCCTCACTTACGAGCCGAAGGGGCTCCCGGTGAGCGAGTACGTCAAGATCCAGGGAAGGTACCGCCACTTTACCCCCGACGACGTGGCCCGCCTCCAGCGGGAGGTGGACGACGAGTGGGAAGAGCTCATGGCCCTCACGAGGGGACGAAAGGTTTGACAAAGAAGTTGGTCGTCACGGACACGGTGACCATCAGAAAGAAGGTCCACGCTTTCTTAAGGGAGCAGATCCTGAACGGAGAGATCGGCCCGAACGAGCGCCTCATAGAAGCAAAGATCGCCAGGGAGATAGGCACCTCGAGGACCCCGGTAAGGGAGGCCCTCCACAGCCTTGAGACCGAGGGGCTCATAGAATCGATACCCCGCGTCGGCTACAAGGTGAAGGCCATGAGCGACATGGAGGCAATCGAAATATGGGAGATGAGGGGTCTCATCGAAGGGCTGGCCCTCCGCTGGGCTTGCGAGCACGCCCGGCCCGTGCTCGTGAGGAGGCTCGCGAAGAACATCGCCCTCTCCGAGCAGGAAGTCGCGAAAGGGAGCCTCGACGGTTTTGTCGACCTCGACGGACAGTTCCACGAGATCATCGCAACCTTGAGCGGCGGCAGGCGTCTCCTTGAGCTTGCCCAATCCCTGAGGCGCCATGCCCTGAGGTACCGCCTGGAGAGCCTCGGCTCACCTGACACCGCGTTACGGGCCATCGAAGGACATAAGTTGGTCCTCAAGGCCATAGAGAAAGGGGATGACGAAGGGGCCTCGTGCGCCCTGAGATCCCACCTGGAGCAGTCAAAGAAGGATACGCTGCGCTACGCTTTCCACAGTAAAGGAGACCGGAAAGAGAACGATACCTGAATCATCATATTCCCTCCATGCCACCTGGGCCACCCCATTCGTCCGGGGCGTCCGCCCCGTAAATTCCCGCAGAGGCACCGGCACAGTTGTTGCATCTGAATTTTCCGAGGCAGTTGAGAAGTGGCGGCAAAAAAGTTATAGTTTTGTCGTCGTGGGTAGGTCGCAACACCGCATGCCCCACTGACTGTCCATGCCGCGCTCGAGAGGGGCAGGTCTTTGCGAGAGCCCCACTCAATCTCCCTCCCGGGGCCTTACGTATCGGGGCTATTGGGGGGCGTTTTGTCGGTCATCGCGCGAAGCCCTGAACGACTAAAAAAAGAGGGAAGGGCGCCAGACGACACGGGGAGTCTAAGCGGGCCTGGAGATCTAGGGCCCGGACTGAGAGGATCACTACTACAATGTTAGATGAAGGAATGGGCCAAAGGGAATCGAAGAAACAAGGGGAAAGAGGGTCTCTTAAGAGGTGGTGGTGGTTCGCGGTGCTCATCCTCTGCATCGTCGCCGGTGTCGTCGTTTATGCAAAAACAAGGGGTGGCGGCCAGGTGACGGCCGCCGAGCAGCCGAAAGGCCCCTCGGTCCGTGCCGTACCGGTGGGGGCGACCCAGGTGCGAAGAGGGGACATGAGCGTCTACATCAACGGCCTCGGCTCGGTGACTCCCCTCAACATGGTCACGGTCCATAGCCGCGTCGACGGCCAGCTCATGGAGGTGCTCTTCAAGGAGGGACAGATCGTCAAGGCGGGTGAGCTTCTCGCCCAGATCGACCCGAGGCCCTTCGAGGTGATGCTCAGCCAGGCCGAAGGGCAGATGGCCCATGACAAGGCGCTCCTCGAGAACGCCAGGATCGACCTCGACCGGTACAAGGTCCTCTGGCAGCAGGATTCCATCCCGAAGCAGCAGCTCGACACACAGGAGGCCCTCGTTCGCCAGTACGAGGGCCAGATCAAGACAGACCAGGCACAGATCGACAACGCGAAGCTCCAGTTGGTCTACAGCCGCATTACATCTCCTATTACGGGAAAGATCGGCCTCCGTCTCGTCGACCCCGGCAACATCATCCACGCGGCCGATGTGAATGGTTTCGTGGTGATCACCCAGCTCCAGCCGATCACGGTGATCTTTCCCATCCCCGAGGACAACCTTCCGCCTGTCATCGCGGCGCTCAATGCGGGCCGGCGCCTGCCCGTGGAAGCCTTCAACCGCCAGCAGACGGAGAAGCTTGCAACGGGCGTGCTCCTCACCGTGGACAACCAGATCGACCAAACCACCGGTACGGTGAAGCTCAAGGCGACCTTTGACAACGCGGACAGCAAGCTCTTCCCCAACCAGTTCGTCAATGCCCGTCTCCTCATCGATGAGAAAAAAGGCGTGCTCATTGCGCCCTCTGCCGCGCTCCAGCGGGGCCCTCAGGGGGCTTACGTCTACGTGGTGAAGGCCGACCATACCGCCTCCGTCCGCCCGGTCACGGTCGGAGAGGTTCAGAGCGGCGAGGTTTCCATCGCTTCCGGCTTGTCCGAGGGTGAGCTCGTGGTCACGGACGGCGCGGAAAGGCTCAGGGAAGGCATAAAAGTCGACGTGAAAGGACAGGGCCAGGGCTCAGGATCCGCAAAAGGGTAAGAGCCGATGAATATTTCTCGTCCCTTCATCCTGCGGCCCGTGGCGACTACCCTGCTCATGGTAGCCATTATCCTCGCCGGCGCGTTCGCTTACCACGAGCTGCCCGTGTCCGCCCTTCCGGAGGTTGATTATCCCACTATCCAGGTAAGGACTTTCTATCCCGGGGCGAGCCCCGACGTTATGGCGTCGTCGGTGACCGCACCCCTCGAGCGGCAGTTCGGACTGATGCCCGGCTTGAACCTCATGACATCAACGAGCTCGACCGGATGCTCGGTCATTACCCTGCAGTTCAGCCTGGAGCTGGGTCTCGACGTGGCCGAGCAGCAGGTCCAGGCCGCGATCAACGGTGCCTATAATTTCCTGCCAGCAGACCTGCCGACCCCACCGGTATACAGTAAGGTAAACCCCGCAGACGCGCCCATCCTGACGCTCGGCCTTACCTCGAAGACGCTGTCCCTGCCGCGGGTCGAAGACCTTGGGGATACGAGGTTTGCCCAGAAGATCTCGCAGCTGCCGGGTGTCGGCCTCGTGAGCATCAGCGGCGGCCAGAGGCCGGCCGTGCGGGTGCACGTAAATCCCACGGCTCTCGCTGCCTACGGCCTCACCCTTGAAGATGTGCGCACCGCCCTCGGCGCCGCCAATGTCAACGAGGCAAAGGGCAGCTTCGACGGCCCGCGACAAGCCTACATCGTCGGGGCCGACGACCAGCTGTTCTCCGCCGACCAGTACAGGGATATTGTCGTAGCGTACAGGAACGGCGCGCCTGTGAGGCTCTCCGACATCGCCGAGACGATCGATAGCGCAGAGGATGTGCGGCAGGCTGCATGGATGAACAACACGCCGGCCGTCATCCTCAATATCCAGCGGCAGCCCGGGGCCAACGTCATCCAGGTGGTGGACCGCATCAAGACCCTCCTGCCCCAGCTTCGAAGCTCCCTTCCGCCCTCGGTACAGGTCTCCATCCTCACCGACCGGACGACGACTATCCGCGCATCCGTGCGGGACGTGCAGTTCGAGCTGATGCTCGCCGTCGCCCTCGTCGTGCTTGTCATCTTTCTGTTCTTGAGGAACCTTGGCGCCACGGTCATCCCGAGCGTTGCCGTTCCTCTGTCGCTCGTGGGTACCTTCGGCGCCATGTACCTCCTCGGATTCAGCGTGAACAACCTCTCCCTCATGGCCCTCACCATCTCGACAGGCTTCGTCGTCGATGACGCGATTGTCATGATAGAGAACATCGCGAGGTACATAGAAAGAGGTGACAGGCCCCTCGAAGCGGCCCTCAAGGGCTCGAAGCAGATCGGCTTCACCATCCTCTCCCTCACGGTTTCGCTCATCGCCGTGCTCATACCCCTTCTCTTCATGGGAGATGTTGTGGGGAGGCTCTTCCGCGAGTTCGCCGTCACCTTAGGGGTAACCATCCTCATATCTGCGGCCGTATCGCTCACCCTCACGCCCATGATGTGCGCCCGCATCCTCAAGCACACGCCGGAAGAGCAGCAGAGCCGTTTCTTTAAGGGGTCGCAGCACGTATTCGACAGGGTCATCGAGCTCTACGGGAAGACGCTGAGCTGGGTGCTGAAGCGTCAAAAATCAACCATTCTCGTGGCCGCGGCCACCCTGGCTCTCACCATACTCCTCGCCATGATCGTGCCGAAGGGGTTTTTCCCCGTGGAAGATACGGGGGTGATCCAGGGAATCACGGAAGCCTCCCAGTCTGTCTCCTTCGAGTCGATGGTGCGCCACCAGCAGGAGCTTGCATCCGTGATCTTGGAGGACCCGGCTGTGGAGAGCCTCTCTTCCTTCATCGGCATCGACGGGACGAACTCGACCCTCAACAGCGGCCGCATCCTCATTAATCTGAAGCCTCTGTCGGAAAGGAGGATGAGTGCCAGCGACGTGGTCGACCGGCTTCAGCCGAGGGTTGCAAAGGTGCAAGGCATAGCGCTTTTCATGCAGCCCGTGCAAGACCTCACGGTCGATGCCAGGGTCAGCCGCACCCAATTCCAGTACACCATGGAAGACCCCGACGCCAACGAGCTCTACGCATGGGCACCCAAACTGGTCGAGGCTCTGAAAGAGCAGCCTGGCTTTAGGGACGTGAGCAGCGACCAGCAGGACCAGGGGCTTCGCCTCAGCGTGGCCATCGACAGGAGCACGGCGTCGCGCTTCGGGATCATGCCTCAGAACATCGATGACGCCCTCTACGACGCCTATGGGCAGCGAATGGTCTCGACCATCTTCACCCAGTTGAATCAGTACCGGGTCATCCTGGCGGTCAAGCCCGAGTATATGCAGGACCCGACGCAGCTCGGCTCCATCTATCTTCGCGGCGCCACGGGCGGCCAGGTGCCGCTCTCCGCCATCACCCAGATGTCCGAGACGACGGGCCCCCTGCTCGTGAGCCGCCAGGGGCAGTTTCCCGCGGTCACGGTCTCCTTCAACCTGGGGCAGGGCTCGTCCCTCGGAAGCGCAGTGACCGCGGTGGACAAAGCTGCCACACAGCTCCAGATGCCGCCCAGTATCGCCGGAAGCTTCCAGGGCACGGCGCAGGCTTTCAGGACCTCACTGGCGAACGAGCCTCTCCTCGTTCTTGCGGCTCTCGTGACGGT
>CAYZAF010000225.1:0-4106 GCA_964476435.1 uncultured Syntrophaceae bacterium | reverse complement strand
TGTACCGCCGGATGCAACAGCCAGCATGGAACAAGATCCACCTGCCTCAAGCGGGGCACCCCCGTCCGATGAGACATGTTAGAGCAGCCACACCGCCACGGGGGTAGCGCTGGTGCATCCAGCCGGTGTGGACGACGGCATGGAGGAATCGATGATATGTGGATGCCATCTGAGCCGTGCTGGCCGGAGACTGTACAATGGTAGCCGGGAACCCAACTTCAGAACTTGTTAAAGTTGGGTGGCAGACGTCGGAGGCCGGTACAGCAGTGGTCAGGGGGCGGAGCGATTCTGAAACATGCCGTTGGCCGCGCCAATTATAAAGCGCTTTACCAGACTCCATGAAATAGCCGAAGGCAAAACCCACCCTTACAGAATCACGCGACGATGGTTGCTCGACACACCAATAGGCCGGGCCCTCGAGGGCTGCGAAAAAAAGCGCTGCTTATTCTTAAGGCGCAAAGTGGCGGAGCTGTCCTTATTTCACCAGGGGAGTGCCGCCGTAATTGACTGACTTCACCAGTTTTTCCGCCTTTTCCTGAGCACTCCGAGAAAGGGGGGCATACTGCATGGGCTCCGCGTATTTCTGCCCTTCGTGGATCATCCACCAGACGAGGCTCACGACCGACTTGGCTTTATCCAGCGTCTTGTCCCCGTACTTCTGGTCTTTGTAGAGAAGGATGAAGGTGAAGCCAGCGATGGGATAGCCGTCTGCGGCGGCGCTGTCGGTGAGGTGCACTTTCATGTCATCGGGAAGGGGGATGTTTGCGGCCGCGCTCGTGGCTGCAAGAGTAGCCTTGACGAAGTTGCCCTTCTTGTTCTTGAGCATGCCAAAGGGCATTTTGTTCTCGAGGGCGTAGATGAGCTCCACGTAGCCGACGCTCCCCGGCGTCTGCTGCACCAATCCAGCTACGCCGGGATTGCCCTTGGCGCCGAGGCCGACCGGCCAGTTGAGGGCGGTCCCTTCGCCTACCTTCTCCTTCCACTCCTTGCTCACCTTGCTGAGGTAATCGCTGAAAATATTCGTCGTCCCGCTGCCGTCTGAGCGGTGGATCACCGAGATATCGAGGTCGGGCAGAGAGACCCCAGGGTTCTGCGACGCGATCCGCTGGTCGTTCCACTTCCTTATTTTACCGAGGAAAATGTCGGCAACTACCTCGGGGGTGAGCCGCACTTCCGGGCTGCCGGGCAATTGATAGGTAATTACCACAGCGCCGGCGCACGTCGGAATGTGGACGATAGGGGCCCCTGCGGCCTTGGTATCCTCATCGCTCATGATCGCGTCCGAGCCGCCGAAATCGACGGTCCTGTTTATGAGCTGGCGGATGCCTCCCCCGGACCCTATGGCCTGGTAATTGACCTTAACGCCATTTTCCTTTCCGTATACATCGAACATCTTTGAATAGAGTGGGAAGGGGAAAGTGGCCCCCGCCCCGATTATCTCCTGATCGGCAGCAAATCCCACGCCCGTTGATGCGAGAAGAATGGCGAGAACAATAGCGAACCGCCCGTATTGCTTCATTTTTTCCTCCTTGCATTTTGTTAAATTGCCGTCTTTGGAAGGAAAACTGCCTGCCGGGGCTCGCCGATCTCGCGATCCGCGACCCGGACGAAGGACCCTTCATGCTTCAAGTTTATATCCAATACCGCGCATATTCTTGATAAAGGATGCCGCCTTGCCCATCTTTTCTCTCAGGTGCTTTATGTGCACGTCGATCGTTCTATCGAGCACCATCTTTTCAGTGCCCCAGAGGTGGGTCAGTATCTTGTCCCGTGAAAATACCCAGCCGCTTTTCGAGGCAAGCAGTTGAAGGATGCGGAATTCGGTGGCGGTCAAATCGACCTTCTCCCCCTCGACCGTGACCTCGTATTTCTGGGGGTCTATGCTCAAAAGCCCCCCCACCTCGATTTTTTCCGCTTCTGCCTCCTGCTTGACGGTCCTCCTGAGTACGGCTTTTACCCGTGCGGTGAGCTCCCTTGGCGAGAAGGGCTTGATCATGTAATCGTCCGCGCCGAGCTCCAGGCCGAGCACCTTTTCCGTCTCCTCGGAACGGGCGGTGAGTATGACGATGGGGATCGACGCGTAGGCGGGCTTTGCCTTGAGGAGTCTGCATATCTCGAAGCCGTCCACGTCAGGCAGCATCAGGTCCAGCACCACGAGTGACGGCGGCTCCGAGTCGAGGGACCTGAGGAAACTCGACCCGTTGAGAAATCCCCTCACGCTGAACCGCTCTTTCCTCAAGTGCACCGAGATGAGCTCCATTATGTCCAGCTCGTCCTCGACCACTGCAACGTGCCTGTTCACTTAGGACAGACCTCCTTAGTAGTAGCTATGTCTCCCGCTTGCCTCTTCTTGAGGCGTGATTTTGGCTTCCCTCTTGTCGGCGGGGTCGATCGATTGCCGCTTATGGTCGCTCCAATGAGGGACAGCAACACCCATTATACATGGCGGTCGTTAAGGAGACGTGTAGGTACGGTGAAGATTGTGTTAAATTTTCCTTCCCCCAGAATGGCGGACGTGATCATTTTGAGCCTTTTCAACCGGTGGAGGAGAACGTGATCCGGCCGCAATCCTTGAGACTGCAGAGCACGGCGAGCCTTGTCCGGAGCTGTATCGCCGTGTCCCTGAGATTTTCGAGGGAACCCCGGAGTCGGGCCTCCCCTGTCGGGCCTTCCGCGGCCCATTCCGGCGATGCCTCCAGCAAGGAGAGGAGCCTTCCGATTGTCGCGAGAGTCCGTCCGAGCCATGCCCTTGTCCCGCCGAAGAGGGGGGCGCCTCCTCCCATGGCGTCGAGGAAGAGCTTCGTATCGACGGCTATGGCAAAGGCAAGCGCGTCGAGGCTGTAGGCCCGGCCGGCCAAGGCAGCCTCTTTCCCGGCAACGCCTTTGTCCGAACAGGGAATTAGCAGCGCTGCTTTGGCAAGGGAGTCGCACATGCGCCTGAGATGGCCTGACGCCCCTGTGGGTCTAGCTTTTCGGGGTCCCTTAAGGCGCGCCCGACGGTACGATCGGGTTGTCAATGCCTGTCCTGTCGCCTGACCGGGAGCGCTCCGCAAGCCCCGCCCAGTGGGCGGGGTCGAGGAGCGCCATGAATTGGGCTTTATTCCTTTCCGGGAAGCCTCGCCCGGTGGGCGGGGAGCTTCACTATCCATGATTCCTCCATCCTTTGCGGGCCCTTTAGCCGGGAGGCCCTTCCCTTCAGGCGCCTTTCGCTCCGGCCCTAGAATATCCATCGAACCTGTCTATTGTAGAACGGGAGTGTTGAGCCCAGATGAAGATGGCGTTAAAGAGCAATGAAGATGCATCATTTCGACGCGCAATAAGTCACCCTGCTGCGAGCAGCAGACGTATCCAAGACGCCGAGCGAAAGCGAGTCTTTGAGGGGGAGGCTCCATGAGGCTGATGCCGCTGGAGGGGGCGACGCGAGCCCCAATAATTGCCGACGAAGCGAAGCGGAAGATGGTTTTCCCTGCAGGGAAGCTGCAGGGAATCCACAAGTTGATCTTTCCCCTCAATTCGTGCGCGCGTCCGAGGCTTTTCTTCACTGACAATTAACAACAATAATAACCTGCCTTAACACTGGTGCTGTTACCCTAGGGAAGCGACAAGAAGGAGGGATCAGGTGCAGATGCTTTTCTATCAGCCCCTCGTCTCCGGTTTGGGTTATGCGATGGTGCTCGCCGGGTGCGTTCTCGAGGGCGAGACGGTGCTGATCGCCGCAGGGATTGCAGCCCAGCTCGGCTGCCTCCATCTGCCCTTCGTCGTCCTCGCAGCCTGGATAGGGGCTGCTTCGGGAGATCTTTTCTTCTTCATTCTCGGCCGGTACAGGGGCGGATCGATCCTGGGCGTCAGACCTTCCTGGGGTGGGAAAATCAGAAAGACCGTGGGCCTCCTCGAAAAATACGAGACCGCGGTGATCGTGGCCGCCCGCTTTATTTACGGATGCCGCATCATTGGCCCTTTTGCCATCGGCTTCGCTCGGGTCCGGATATGGCGATTCCTCTTCCTCAATCTCGCTTCGGGGCTCGTCTGGTCCTCCCTCTTTGGCACTGCCGGATATCTATTCGGCACTTCCCTTGGACGCCTCCTGTCGAATCTCCCCATCCGGG
>CAYZAF010000224.1:0-2788 GCA_964476435.1 uncultured Syntrophaceae bacterium | reverse complement strand
GGTGGACGAGGAGAACATCATCATCGATCCGGGCATCGGCTTCGGCAAGCGCGTTCAGGACAACCTTGCCATCATCAGGGAGCTTCCGCGCTTGAAGGAGCTTGGCAGGCCGCTCCTCATCGGCACGTCGATGAAAGCCTTCATCGGCCGAATCATGGGAACCGATGTCCTGGCCGAAAGGGCGGAAGGCACCCTCGCGAGCGTTGCCATCTCTCTTTGGAACGGGGCGGATATGGTGCGGGTCCATGATGTTGCGGCCACGAGAAAGGTGGTCCTGTTCATGAAGGCCCTCATGGAGGGAAACACGCAAGAGCCTCATGCCGCTTTCAATCGCGCTTTCCTTACGTAAGGGCTAGAGGGCCATGATCAATGGCGTCAGATGGCAAGACATAGTCGATATTCTCATCGTCGCCTTCATCATCTACAGGGTGCTTCTCCTCGTGAGGAGCACGAGGGCCCTTCAGCTCGTGATCGGGCTCACCGTGGTCTTCTTCGTGTTCTACCTCTCGAAGAAGCTCGATCTGTTCACCCTCGGCTGGATCCTCAATAACTTCATCGCCTCCATCGCCCTCGTTATCGTCGTCATCTTTCAGAACGAGATCAGGCGAGTCCTCTTCGCTTTAGGGAGAAGCCCGTTCTTCAGGCGGATCACCTACGTGGAGGAGACGCTCTTTTACGAGGAGCTTGCCAACGCGTGCACGATCATGAGCAAACGAAAGACGGGAGCCCTCATCGTGATAGAGCGCGAGATGGGCCTCAGCGAGTTTCTGGAGGCGGGGATCAAGATAGACGCGGACGTAAACACAGAGCTTATAGTAAGCGTCTTTCAAACTACCTCACCGCTGCACGACGGGGCCCTCGTCATCGGTGAAGGCAGGATCAGGGCTGCCTGCTGCCTCTTGCCTTTATCGACGCGCGACGACATAGACAAAGACTTCGGGACGAGACACAGGGCCGCTATAGGCATCACCGAGGTGACGGACGCCGTGTCTGTTGCTGTCTCTGAGGAATCTGGCCAGATCTCGTACGCCCACAGCGGCGGCATCACGAGGAATGTGACTGGCGATGCCCTGAAGAAGGAGCTGAGAGAATTACTCAAAGGGGGAGGAAGGATACCCAAGATCGTTTAGCCGGAAGGGGAAGCACAAAAGGCGTTGCGAGGAGGCAAGGGCATTCTAGGGATGGGCTTGTTGAGGAAGTATGTGCTTTACCAATTCAGGCTGAAGGCCATGGCCCTCGTGCTCGCCCTCATGCTCTGGTTCTCCATGACCTACCTGGGGGAATCGAAGATGGTCTTCTCCGTCCCTGTCTCCTTCGAGCACCTCAACAAGGCCATGGTTGTGAGGGAGGTGGACTCGAGGGACGTGCTCGTAACTCTCGACGGCCCCCTCTCCGTGCTCAAGAACCTGACCCCCCACGACATAAACGTGGCCCTCGATCTCTCCCGGTCGAAAGAGGGCCGTCAGATCTTCACTATCAAGAAGGACGACGTGTTCGTGCCGAGCTCGGTAAAGATAGAGAGCATAAAACCGGACTACGTCGTCCTAGGGATAGACAAGATTGTGGAAAAGGAGCTGCCCACTGTAGTAAAATTGGACGGGAAGTGGGCCAATACCTATCAGGTGGCCTCCTGGTTCCCCCGGACAGTGAAGGTGGAGGGCTCCAGGGAGCTGCTCGGCAGGCTCGACGCAATAGAAACGCTTCCGGTTGACGGCGCGTTCAAGCGAAGCCAGGAAACCCTGGACGTTCCCCTTAACACTAAGCCGCTCGAAGGAGGAAACATAAGGCCCGGGACCGTCCGTGTCGTCCTGAGGAGAATTGGGGGTAGATAGGCCCCTTCAAAGGACTCGTATGCAGAAGCTCATGGTCAACATCGACCACGTGGCCACGTTGAGAGAAGCGCGGGGCATCTCCTACCCGGACCCTGTGTACGCGGCAGGTATCGCGGAAATGGCGGGTGCTTCGGGGATCATCATCCACCTGAGAGAAGACCGGCGCCACATAAAGGACAGGGATGTCCGCATCCTCAGACAGGTCGTTCGGACGCGGCTCAACCTTGAGATGGCAGCAACGCCGGAGATGGTGGCCATCGCAAAGGAGATCGGACCGGACATGGTGACCCTCGTGCCAGAAAAAAGGCAGGAACTGACCACGGAAGGCGGCCTCGACGTGGCAGGCAGCCGGGCTGCGATCGCCCCGGTTGTGGCGAGCTTAAGGGAAAAGGGGATACTGGTGAGCCTCTTCGTGGATCCCGAGGAGGCCCAGGTAGAGGCTGCCCGGCAGGTGGCAGCGGACATGGTCGAGATACACACGGGCCGCTTCTCAGACGCCCCCGACCCATCGAAGGCCGAAAAAGAGCTCATTCGGGTGAAGGCGGCAGCGAAGGAGGGCAAGGCGCGGAAGCTCGGCGTGAACGCAGGCCACGGCCTCCACTACCATAATGTCCGTCCCATCGCAGCCATACCGGAGATTGACGAGCTGAGCATCGGCCATAGCATCATCGCGAGGGCTCTGTTCGTAGGCCTTGACCGGGCAATCAGGGATATGATCGACCTGATGCGATAAATGACCCTGCTGCTTGCAGCAGACGTATCCGAGACACCGAGCGAAGCGAGCTTTGAGGGGGAGGCTCCATGTGGCTTGCGCCACTGGAGGGGGCGCTTAAGCCCCAGCAATTGCCAGCGGAGCAAAGCGGAAGAAAGGTCTCCCAGCAGGGAAGCTGCAGGGAGACCACAAGCTGAAAAGAGCCGGCTTATCAAAGAGGTCCCATGGTCATACATGACTATTG
>CAYZAF010000223.1:0-1573 GCA_964476435.1 uncultured Syntrophaceae bacterium | reverse complement strand
CGGTAATCAACATTCAGCCGGTGACGAGAATAGAAGGCCACGCGAAGGTGGCGATTACCCTGGACGACGCAGGCAATGTCGCCGATACCAAGTTTTATGTACAGACCCTGAGGGGCTTCGAGAAATTCTGCGAGGGCCGGCCTGTCGAAGAGATGCCCCGAACCGTCTGTCACATCTGCGGGATCTGTCCCTGGGCCCATCATCTAGCGTCGGCCAAAGCGACGGACGGCTGTTTCGGCGTGACGCCGCCCCCCGCGGCGGTGAAGCTGCGCCGATTGATGCAGAGCATCGCTTACGTGAGCGACAAGATCCTCAACTTCTACTTCCTGGCCGCGCCGGACTTTGTCATCGGACCTGACGCAGACTATTCCGTGCGCAACGTGGTGGGTATCGCTCAGGCGGCCCCCGACATAGCCAAGAAGGTCGTGCACATGCGCCACTTGGGCGCCCAAATGCTTGAGGCCTTTGCCGGCAGGGCTATCCATCCCACCTTTGCCGTTCCGGGAGGAGTGAGCAAGCCGCTGACCGAGGCAGACCGCGAGAAGATGTTACCCCCTGCCCAGGAATTACTGGAGTTTGCCAAGTTCAGCATAAACTTCGCAAAAGAGAATGTCTTCCCCAAGTACATGGATGCTATTAAATCGATTGGTGTCATCAACGTCGGCTACCTCGGCACGGTGCGGGACGACGGAGCCCTCGACTTCTACGACGGCAAGCTCCGGATGATGAAACACGACGGCTCATATGACGAATTTGCAGCTGCTGAATACTTGGACTACATCGGCGAATGGGTAGAGCCCTGGTCTTACCAGAAATTTCCGTATGCCAAAAAATGGGGCCAGCTCAACCTGTCATTGGAGAATCCCGTCGGTGTGTATCGTACAAACTGTCTGGCCCGAGTCAACGTGGCCGACAAGATGGCGACCCCTTTGGCTCAAGCGGAGCTGGAGGGGTTTCGCGCTGCTTTCGGCCGTCCGGCCCATTACACGATGCTCTACCATTACGCACGGCTGATCGAGCTCCTTCAGACAGCCGAAACCATGATTGAGCTCCTCAACGACCCGGAAATCACCAGCACTGATATCAGGGTACCTGTTGCCGCGAAGGCCGGAAGGGGAGTGGGGTGCGTCGAAGCCCCCAGAGGCACGCTGATCCACGACTACGAGTGCGACGGCGATGGCTTAGTCACGAAACTGAACATGATCGTGGGCACGACCCACAACAATGCCGCCATCAGCCTTTCGGTCAACCAGGCAGCCAAGGAGGTGATCAAAGCGGGCAAGTACGATCAAGGAATCCTGAACAGGGTTGAAATGGCCGTACGCTCGTACGACCCCTGACTGAGCTGCGCCACCCACCGCCTGGATGGCGGTATCGCGATGGACCTCAGCATTCTCGATGCCAGCGGCAACGTGATCGATACCCTGAGCAAGTGAAGACTGCAGGCCCGAGCAATTGGTGAAGGGTTCTCTATGCAGATGGTTGAACCGTTTTACAAGGAGACCGTGGTTCTCGGATGCGGCAACATTCTTTTCGGCGATGACGGCTTCGGAACTTACGTGGCCGAACATCT
>CAYZAF010000222.1:0-2423 GCA_964476435.1 uncultured Syntrophaceae bacterium | reverse complement strand
AGGGACTAAGGAAGAGATCATGGAAGCAGTCAGGGTCGCCCAGTACGTGAGCGGGGTGGGGGCGGTCTATACGGCTGCCCGCGCGTTCAACGAACTGTTCTAGTGTAGCGTCACACGTGTCATGTCGCTCCAGCGCTATGCTTTAAGGGCGTGTTACCCGTTACCTCCTCTTAGCAGCCGAGGCGCTAGAATTGCATATCGCTCCTTATTCCGGCAAGAGTTCCCGCCCCCACCGCTCGCTTTCGCTCGCTTGAGGGGGCTCTCTACCTTGCCGGAAACGTCACAAGCTTTTCTAGGTTGTCCTCGGCAATGCACGAAGTCGGTAACGGGTGACACGCCCTTATCCGAATGTTATGTGGGTATCAAAGAGACAAGGTTTTCGTCCGCGGAAGGCCGTTCCTTCTCGATTCGCATCGCCTAGAGGTGCTGGAGTACCCGTCACGAAAGACGAGCGTACGAGGAATGAATAGGCAAGCCCCGCGTCTATAAGATGCGGGGCTTCTCCATAATGCACGCGCCTGATTCCGGGGCATAGCCCCCTCGTGGGGCGTTCCTGTTTGCGGAGCATCACATAGCAGAATCAAAGGGCAGGAACCCGCGGCCGACCACCCTTTGGCGCCGCGGGTGAGTCCGCAATCGGTGCGTGAGCGAGTCTTACGTATCGACGGGTCAGCACCGGAGGCGGCTAGCGTTTCGGAAGGAATAGCCTTCGTAAGCGGACGGATGTGTTATCTTTAGGCCAGTGCCGTCTTTCAGGCGGACAAGTCTTTCGCTCATGCGACGATAGCCGCTTGACACAAGACTAGACCAGGCTGGGGGGCTTTTACGAGAATACTTTCTGCTCCTCCACTTCGGTTTGAAGGATTGCCAGGGCCTTCTTGACGAGGGAGCGGCGCAGGGCCTTTTCATCGTCCGGCCCGAGGGCAGCGTTGCCCAGGGGGCTTACGATTTTCTGGGCAGGCAGAATCCTGTTCGATCCCACCATCTCGGCCACAACGGCCACGGCTGAAAGGTGGGCTGTCGGTATCCCCGCCCTCTCTATCTCCTTTGCGAGCGTTGCACCGCAACGCGTGCTCGTCCCTCAGGTGGAGGTGAGGATTACACCCGAGACGCCTTCCTGCTTCAGGCTTTCAGCCATCTTCTTGCCCAGCTCCCGCATGACTGACACGATGCACGTCAGACCGGTGGTACTGTAAATGAGGTCGTGGAGAGCCCCGACGACCCCCTCCCGCTCCATCTCCCGCATGACATCAACGGGAACGAGGCGATTCGGATCCTGTCGCACGAGCACGGAATCGTAGCCGCCGTGGGTGACCTCATAATCAGCAGGATCGAGGGTATCCTTGGCAGCGATATCGTACCTGCCGTAGCGCGTTGCCGTTGCCATCTCTATCTTGTCCGGATTCCCTTTGGGTACGAGGCCGCCGTCCGTGACTAGGGCGATCCTCGCTGAGCGGAGGTCCCCTAGAGCCGGTGCAGGCTTTACCCGGTCGTACGCCGGCCGGGGGACCTCGGACTCGAAAGGCTCGCCCCGCAGCTTAGCCAGGAGCATGTCAGTGACCCGTTCCGCCCCGGTCTTCTCCGCGTTCTCGTTTATCAGCAAGCCTCTCGGAAAGTATCCTTCCTCAGCCGGCGCGCCGATCTTCTCCCCTGACGCGAGCCTGCTTCCCAGGCTCGTCATTCTATTTACAACCTCTGCCATGGTCCGCGCCGTGTCTCCGGTCTCGACGATGTACACGTCTCTCCTGAAGAGATCGAGCCCCGGGTTTTCCCTGTACATGCCGGTTAAAGCCGGGATATGGAGATCGGTCTGGGCCATTCTGCACACTCTCCCGCATGCGATCCCATAGCGTCCCGCATTGAAGGCGGGTCCTGCAAAGAGCAGGTCCGGTCCAGAGGGCGTCAGGAGCTCCCGCACCTGGCTGGTGGCGGCCTCTATGTTCTCCGCGAAGTAATTGTCGCCGCAGATGACCGTTGCCACAACCTGGCCTCGATCGGCCAGGGCGGCGCGATAAGCCTTTGCAGGACCGACAACCTCTTCGGTGAGGAGCGGGGGCAGATCTGCCTTATCCTCCCCGCCGATGCCGCCAAAGAACTGATTGAGATAGAGCACCACCCTGAACATTGGGACACCTCCACGGAATCAATTATTGGGGCTCAGCGCCCCCTCCAGTGGCAAAGCCACATGGAGCCTCCCCCCTCACCCTCGCTTTCAGCTCGTTCCGTCGCACGGCCCCCTTCTCCCTCTCATCCTAGTACCTGATCGCCCGGAGCCGAAGGCTGCCCAACTGGCACTGGGCGCCCCTTATGGTGTTCTCATTCCTCACTATCTCGCCGTCAATGGAAGGGAAGTCAGAAGAAGCGTGACGCCTGCCCACTATTCTCCCCATTGCGGGCAGGGTCAGCTTCGTGAACGGAATGCC
>CAYZAF010000221.1:0-6634 GCA_964476435.1 uncultured Syntrophaceae bacterium | reverse complement strand
CAGTTCATCGTCTACAAACACGGTCTCTCTCCGAGGTTCCCTCAGAAGGCTCAAAAAGAGGCAAGGCAGACAGGGCTCGATGTGCGCTTTGACGGACGGCTGGACCTGAGAGGGACGGATCATGTGACCATCGACGGCGAGCTCGCGAGGGATTTCGACGACGCCGTATTTGTCGAAAAGGGGTCGTCCGGTTTTCTCCTCTATGTCTCGATAGCTGATGTCTCCCACTACGTGAGGAGAGATTCCGCCCTCGATTTAGAGGCCTATGCCAGGGGAACGAGCGTTTACTTTCCCAATACCGTCATACCCATGTTGCCGAAGCAGCTTTCGAACGTGATCTGCAGCCTCAATCCCCGGGAAGAGCGGATGACCCTCACGGTGAGGCTCGCATACAATACAAAGGGGGAGCTTCTCCGAGCGTCTTTCGACCCGTCCGTCATCAGGAGCGCGCGGCGCCTCACCTATCACGAGGTCGAAGAAGCCCTCGTCAGGAAGGACCGGAAGGCGAGGGAGTCTCTCAAAGGGCTGCTGCCCATGGTGGAGCATATGGGCCTGCTTGCCCGCCTTCTGAAGAAGCGGCGCGAAGCACGGGGCAACCTCGATTTCGACCTGCCGGAGCCGGAGCTCGTGCTCGACATGGAAGGGGGGATCAAGGACATCCTCCGGTCCGAGCGGCTCTTTTCCCAGGCCATCATCGAGGAGTTCATGATAGCGGCAAATGAGGCAGTGGCCCGTTTCATCTCCGACCGGAAGGTGCCCCTCATCTTTCGCGTACACGAATCCCCTGAGCGGGAGAAGCTCGAGGACTTCGAGCGCATGCTGAGGACTCTGGCCGTCCCCTACCGCGCCGATGCCAAAGGGAGGCTTCCTCTTCAGAAGATACTGCGGGACGTGAGGGACAAGGAACACGAATTCCTCATAAACCGGATCCTCTTGAAATCAATGAAGCAGGCCAGGTACTCTGCGGTGAACAAGGGTCATTTCGGTCTTGCCATGGATTTCTACAGCCACTTCACTTCCCCCATTCGCCGGTACCCCGACCTCATCTGCCACCGGATCCTGAAGGCGATCATCGCCAAAGGGACGAATGGAAGGGCGCCCTACGGAGCAGAAGAGCTTGAGAGGATGGCGATTCACCTTTCGGAGCGGGAGAGGGCGGCTATGGAGGCAGAAAGGGAGACGGAGGATCGGATCAGGGTCCTCTTTATGAAGGACAGGATCGGCGACACCTTTGACGGGATCATCTCCCATATCACGTCATACGGGTTCTTTGTGGAGCTTTTCGACGTGTTCGTGGAGGGCCTCGTCCTGCTCTCGACCCTTTACGACGACTACTACGCATTCGAGGAAGGGCGGTTCCGCCTGATCGGACGCAAGACGAGGAAGGTTTTGCGCATCGGGGATCACGTGAGGATCAGGGTGGAGATGGCCGACGTGGAGAAGAACCTCCTCCATTTCTCGCTCGTGAGGAGCAGATAGACAATATCTCTTGTGTTACCGAAAGATAGAAGGGAAAGTTAAAGAAGTTTCCCCTGCTCGCCCTTTTCGTCCCGTTCCTTTTCCTTTGCAGCCTTCTTCGGTTTTTCCGTACGATCCTTCACCGGGAGGTCTTTTCTCTTGGGACGGGCAGTCTTCGCCTCCTTGGGGGCGTGAGCTTTCGCGCGCTTGGAACGCAAGCGTTGGGCGCCTCTCTTTGCCTCTTCGATGAGTCCCCTTATGTCGACAGGGTCGAAAAGGGTGCGCTTGCCTATTCTCACCGGCCGAAGTCCGCCTGTTTTGAGCATGCGGTAGAGGGTGGGCCTCGATATCCTCAGGATGTCCATCACGTCCTGCACGGTGAGAAGTTTTTCCAGGTTCTGAGTCACGTTGTTATTCATAACATCTCATGCTGTTAATTGCAATAAGGAAAGGGGGGGCGATCACGCTCCCTCTTCCGAATCGTGAGCGCCCTCAGGGAGGGCCTGCAGCTCGAAGAGGGCTATCTCCGGCAGGGACTGGCCGATGACGCCCTGCATGCTGCCGTACATTCTCCCCATGTTCTTCACAACCCTCTCTATCTGCTTTTCCCTCTTCGCCCAGATCCGTTCCATGGCCCTTTTCTCTTGGTCGAGGTCCCTGCGCATGTTTGAAAAGGCCTCGACTATGCCTTCGACCTGCTGCCTGAATTCCTGACCGGAGAGGTATTCGTAGAGCATCTCCATCTTCTCGCTCTTCCCCGTGGCGGCAAGCTTGGCCGCGGCAACCTCCATGAGCCCCGTGCGCAGGGCCTGGGCAAGGCAGGTAGACAGGGAGTGATCGCACACCCAGACACCGTTGATGCGGGCGAAGCCACGCAAGCCTTTGGGCAGCACCGAGGAAACGAGCACCGCCACTTCCGCCTTGACTTCCCTCTGGTCTTCCTTGAGCTTGTCGATCCAACTATCGCTCCAGGCCTTTGTGCGTTTCGATTCCCATATGAGGGTGCCGCACGACTGTCCCGCCTGATTGCAGACCTTGTGGATCACGTCTGCGCCCCGGATTCCCTTCGGCACCTCCTCTATGCTGTCCGCGGGAAAGGAAACCCGGAGCGTCTCCTCCAGCGACAGCTCCGCCACCTCCCCCTGGAGCTGCTGCGATCCCGCCTCCGCCTTGCGTCTTAAGTCCTCTGCCTGGCGCTTGAGGTCGTCGATGATCTTGTCCTTCTCCGCGTCCTTGAGCCGGTACTGCTCCGATGACCTCTTCTCCGCTTCCTCCTGAATCCGTCTCCTTTCTTCGTCGATCCTTCTGGCCACCTCAAGCTCCATGGCCTTGGTCGCTTCCTCGAGCTGTGATTTCTCCTTTCTGAGCCTCAGCTCGATCTCCCGAGAGGCTGTTATTGTCCGCTCCTTGGTCTCCAGCTGGTCCTTGAGGGCAGTCAATTCGCAGATGGTCCTTTCCTCGATTTCCTTGCGCACCTCGCCCCTCAGCTTTGAAATTTCCTCTGCTACCCTCCTCGCAGTCTCGGCTTCCATGTTTATTCTTCTTTCATCGAGCTGCCGCCTCTCCTTTTCTACCCTGGCTTCGATCTCTCTGAGGGCGCGCTGCTTCCGCTCCAGTTCTGCATCGACCTCTCTCTGAAGCTGCTGGCGTAATGGCTGCGAGAGGGCCTGGTCAAGGGCTATCTCCCTGCCGCAATGGGGGCATGCGATCACAATCGTGGAACTTTCAGCCATCGGTCTTCCTCCTGAAGACAATCAAGGCCCCGGTGGGTCGTGGGGGCTTTTCGCTAGTTATAGTATGCGGAAACAATGCAATCGAGGGCGGTGAGGAGCGGGGCAATGGACGGTATGCCGGACAGGTTCTCGAGAATCGCACTGATGACCGCCTTGTTCTTTACGTTTCTCGCCATCTGGATCCTGAGGGTGGCGAGATCTGAGAGCACGTCTTTTCTTAATTCTATGCCGACAGCGGTGTCTCTCTCGAGCACGTCCTCGATATCGAGGAGGATCGCTTCGATTGCCCGGCCCGAATAATACGGGCTTTGCGCGTCCCTCCGCGAGCCCAGCGCAGGTGCGCTGGCAAGGGGCGAGGTTTCCTCTTCCGGAGGCAGGGCCGGGGATTCGGCTTTGGAGAGGAATGCCTCCGGGTCCTTGCGGTACATGCCGATGATGCCAGTCTCTCCCCCATTTTCCACGAAGACGCTGCCCTCGATGGTGATCCCTGCGCTGATCCCCCCCAAGGGGTCGAAGCCGGCGAGGATGACGAGCCCCCTGTCGCCGAGGATATGGAGGGCCTCCTGGAGCTGTACCCTGTCGACGATGCCGAATCTCGGGGCAAAATCATTCACGGCAAACAGGAAATTAGGGTGGGGAGCCGCTTCCGCGAGATCGTAAAGGTTGGTCAGGAAAAGTTCCGCCAATTCTTCGGTGGACACGGGAAGTCTTCTTTCCTCTCTTTATCAAGGGGAATAGAGTCCATTATATACGATCTTCGGGTGGCGTGCAATCGCATAATCGGGGTTTGAGCTAAAGCCGCCTCAAGGCGTCGCAATGGACTTTCTCATCTGTGGTAGAATAGCCCCATGAGCGAGCCTTTCAGACCCTTCGGCGAGACCATGGCCGCCCGTTTCCTGGAGCGGCCCAACCGCTTCCTCGTGAGGTGTGAGCACGATGGCCGCCTGATCGACGCTTTCCTTCCCAACCCCGGACGCCTCCAGGAGCTGCTCCTCCCCGGCAGGCCCCTCCGCATCGTCAGAGAGGAAGGCAAGGGCAAGCGCAAGACGGCGTATACGGTCGTGGCCGTCCACCGCGACGGATATCCGGTCATGCTCCATACGCTCAAGACGAACGCCGCTGCCCGTCACCTCCTCGAAAGGCGCCTCATTCCCGGCCTGGAACGCGCGAGAGTGGTCAGGCAGGAGGTGGCTGTCGGACACAGCAGGTTCGATTTTCTCCTCAAAACACCGAAAGGGGAGATCTTTCTTGAGGTAAAATCGTGTACCCTCTTCGGCCGTCGCGTGGCCATGTTCCCCGATGCGATCACGGCCCGCGGGGCAAGACACCTCCAGGAGTTGGCCGGCTTGCAGGGGAGCGGGGCAAGAGGGGCAGTCCTCTTCATCGTGCACTGGCCTCTCGCCGAGGTATTCATGCCCGATTACCATACGGACCTCCATTTTGCCCAAACCTTTCTCGCAGTCCGGGGATCAGTGAAACTCATTCCTGTTGCCGTTCAATGGCAGCCGGACCTGTCTCTCTCCGACCACGTGAAGCCCCTCCACATTCCCTGGCCGTACATCGAGAAAGAGGCGCGAGACCGGGGAGGCTACATCCTCGTTCTGAAGACGGGGCAGGATCGTCGCCTCCCCTTTGGCAGGGGAGGCCTTTCTTTCGTCCCTAAGGGCTTCTACCTCTATGTGGGATCGGCCATGGCCAATTTGACGGCGAGGATCGAAAGACACGTGCGTCTGCGCAAGCGCCGCCACTGGCACATTGACTGGCTGAGAGCAGTCGCGGAAGTCCACGGAGCATTCCCCATCCGCTCGTCCATGAGAATAGAATGCGACCTTGCCGAGGCCCTGTCTTCCGTGGCGGACTGGTCCGTACCAGGGTTCGGCTGCTCGGACTGCACCTGCCGCAGCCACCTCTTCGGCTAGGCAGAAGACCCCTTGCAATCGGAGGCCTTTCACATGGTGCTGCAGCACTTCAGAATGGACTGCTACGAAGAGGCAGATACCCCTAGTTCGGCCGATCCTGAAGGAAATCGGTGAGGCTCTCCAGGTCTTTCCTGAGCGCCTTTATCCTCTCGTTGCAGGAAGCCCTGATTTCCCGGTTTTCCTCGGTGTCGGCAAGTTTCTCGCAGGCGGCCATCAGGTTCTGGTACTCATCCATCTTGGCGGAGAGTATTTTGAAAGCCTCTTCCTCGTCCTGCATTCTTTCTTGCAGCTTCTCCAGGAATTCCGGATTCTTCTCTGCCGGCTGCGTGACTGCGGCTGGCAATCGCCCGGCGTGGGTGCTCGCACAGGCGACGGTCAGGAGAGGAAGAAGGGTGATGAGAAAGAGGTCCTTTACCATTACTCCACCGGGTATCCAAATTTCTTACCAGGATCTCGGGGGAATTTCAAAGGGTATCTCGGCTCTCTAGAGGGATACGCAAAATAAAGTACGTATTTGCTGCTTTGCCCCTTGGCGGCGCCGTTTCCTTTCGTTAAGCGCTTTTCTCATGGCTTAGGGGTAGTGTTCCGTCCCTTGCCCTTTTTCTTCATGAGGCAGTAGATGCCCCGCCCGGCATATGCCGGCTTGAAGCAGAGGTTGTCGGATGCGCACTCTGCCCGCTCCCTATTCCCCGATTTCCATCGTTTGATGAGATCGGGCTCGGCGATAAGGGGGCGGGAGAAGGCCACATAGTCCGTCACTCCTCCTTTGATGAGGCCCTCAGCTACCTCAAAAGAGCGGATCCCGCCCACGAGGATGAGGGGCAGCTTGATCGCCTTCTTGTATTGCTTTGCCGCCTCGACGTAGTATGCCTCTTCCGGCGGGCACGCAGCCTGACCCATCCTCGAGGGCTGGAACTCACCGGAATAGAAGATCTCCCCGCCGCTCATCTCGATGGCATCCACGCCCGCCTGCTCCAGCATCGCGCAGGCAGCCAACGTGTCGTCAACGGTGAATCCCCCTTCCAGATAGTCCTCGCAGCTGATCTTCGCCATGACGAGAAAGCCTGCGCCCACCGCCTCCCGTATGGCTCGGGTCGTCTCTACGAGCATTCTGGCCCTATTCTCGATGGGCCCGCCATAGCTGTCGTTTCGCTTATTCCAGAGAGGCGAGAGGAACTGTGTGAGCAGGTAGCCGTGGGCTGCGTGCAGTTGGACGCCGTCAAAGCCAGCTTTTTCCGCCCTTAAGCCAGCGCGAGCGAACGCTTCCTGGAGCCGACGTATGTCGTGCCTTGTCATTTCGCGGCAGTACTGGCGGCTCTTGTCGGAGAGAGTTGATGGGCCGATGGGGGGTTTTCCGGTCACCTCGGAAGGAGCCCTGCAGCCTGAATGGGCGATCTGCAGGACCATCGGGCTGCCAGCCTTGCGCACGGCCTCTGCCATCCGGGCAAGGGGCGCGACGCACCCGTCGTCGTACACACCGAGTTGAAAGCGGCCTGCCTGTCCTTCGCGGCTCACGTAGGCGTG
>CAYZAF010000220.1:0-8284 GCA_964476435.1 uncultured Syntrophaceae bacterium | reverse complement strand
CTTCGGCATCTTGGCCTTGAGGATGCGCACCCTTTCCCAGGGGTCTTCGTTGAGGAAGCGGGTCGTCACGTCGAAGGTGGCGCCGCCCCACACTTCCATGGAATAAAAGCCGATATCGTCCAGCTTCTCCGCTATGGGCAGCATATCGGCCGTAGTCATCCTTGTGGCAAACAGCGATTGGTGCCCGTCTCTCAGGGTCAGATCAGTGATCCATACGGGATTCTTGCTCATGTCGCTCTCCTTTCACTTTGTGAAATCTTTCTAATAGGCTTAGGTTGTACACCAATTCCGCTCGGGGCGCAAGAGACAAATCCGGGGCAAGCGCATTCAGACCGCTTTCCCACATAGATAAGACATAGAAGGTGCGTTACCCGTTGGCGCCTCGTGCAATGCGACCCGCGGAAGTGGAATGCCCCTCACCCGCGGGTGCCCCGCCTTCCTGTGGTCGGGACGCTCTCGACGAAAGAAGGAGCGATATGCTTTTCTTGCAACGAGGCTGCTAAGAGGAGGTAACGCGTGACGTACCTTCCAAGAGCTCGGAAGGCTTTCCAAACGCGCTTGCCCCGTGGCCCGTCCGCGTCCTGAAGGCATCAGCGCTCATACGGGATTCTCTTCGATGAACCGACGTATGGACCGGTCGTACGTCCGCTCTCCCCCCTTTGAGAAGAAACACCCGGGCAACTGCTTCTTAGCCCGGTGATAGGCCACGCACTCGCAGCACTTGCCCCTTCTTTCACAAGGATAGGTGCAGGCGCAGACAGCTTTGTTCTTTTCCACAATGCATTCCATGCCTCTTGCTCCTTTTCTCTCTTAAGCCCTTACGAGCGTCTTCGATCCTTCGGGCATCACGTGGCAGAGGAGCCCCGAGCCCGACCCGAGGGTGGAGAGGGCCTCGTTGAGGGAGCGCTTCGGCATCATGCCCATCCGCCTTACGTCGTCATCTGCGAGGTCGGAGACGAGCACGACATTGAACGCTTCCGCCTTGAGCCGCGTCGCATAGGCGGTCTGGGCGTAGACCTTGTCAGCCTCCCTCACCGCACGCTCCATGGCCTCGATGGAGGGATAGTCGAACCAGGGCAAAAAATAAGGGTTGCCCACACCGTCTTCGCACTGTCCGAGAACGACGATGGTCCCACCCTCCTTGGCCGCGTGCTTCGCGTGCTCCAGGGCTTTGTGGGTCTGGATGAAGTCTATATCCTTTGGATAGCCGCCCACGCTCACGACCACGACATCCGCCTTTTCCGTCACGGTCGTCGAGAAATGCTCGTTGTACCAGGCACACCCGGCCTCGTGGGAAAGCCTCACATCTCCCGAGAAAATGTTGAGGAGGTCCTTCCTGTCATCGAAGATCGTATTGATAAGGAAGAGGGGTCTGTCGATGAGCGCAATGCCCTCCATGATAGCTTCATGCATGGGGTTGCCCTCGAGGACCCCTGTCTGGGCCCGTTCGTGCTTTCCCGGCATGTCCCTGTTGAAGACCCTTTTGTGCGTATCGAGAATGGTCTGATATCCGGCCACGCCGGGGATCACGCATTTCCTTCCCCCTCCGAATCCGGCAAGGTAATGGAAACTGACAGCCCCTGTCACGATCGTCGCGTCCGCCTCCAGAAGGAGCGAGTTGATCTTCACCGACAAGCCGGAAGGCGTGGTCCCTATCGAAGAGAGACCTTTCTCGTCAAAGCAGTCGTGGTCGATGCACGCCATTGCCGCAAACACGTTATCTGACACGAGGGCCCTTCTCTCGGCCTCTGTCTGCTTACGGTGGTTGCCCAAGGCAAAGAGCACCCTGGCCCGGGAAGCATGGCCGAGAAACTCCCTCAACAAGAGAGGGAGGATCAGCTCTGCCCCCGTGTATCTCGTGACGTCCGATACGATGACGAGCACGTCCTTCCCGGCTGTCTGGCTGACGAGAGGCTCTGTCCTAACCGGGTGGGAGCAGGACTCGAGCAGCGTTTCTTCGAACGGGCGCGGTCGGGGGTGCTTATGGTCGATGAGGGAGATCTCCCACGGAGGGGGTACCTCAAAGGGCATGACGCCCCTTCCGTATTTGAGATCGAGCTTCATCCTCGCTTCCTCATCGCACGCTGTAGAATACGTCTTTCCCGCCGAATATGGCTACTTCCCCCAATTCCTCCTCGATCCGGAGAAGCTGGTTGTACTTGGCGATCCTTTCACTCCTCGAGGCGGAGCCTGTCTTTATCTGCCCCGCATTCGTAGCTACCGCAAGATCGGCGATAAAGGCGTCCTCCGTCTCGCCCGATCTGTGGGAAATCACGCACGTATACCCGGCCCTCTTCGCGATCTCGATCGTGGTGAGCGTCTCAGTGACGGTCCCTATCTGGTTGAGCTTGATGAGTACGCTGTTCGTGATGCCGCGCCTGATCCCTTCCATGACTATCTTTGGGTTGGTAACGAAAATATCGTCGCCCACTATCTGTATCTTGGAGCCGCATTGGACCGTGAAGAGCTTCCATCCCTCCCAGTCGTTCTGGGAGAAGCCATCTTCTATGGAAACGATGGGGTAATCGTTGATGAGGGACTCATAAAAGGCGACCAGCTCTTCTGCGCCGAGGGTCCTGCCCTCCAGCTTGTACCTACTGCCCTCATAGAGTTCGCTCGCTGCGACGTCAATGGCCAGGGCTACATCTTCTTTCGGCCTCAGGCCGGCTTTCTCGATGGAGAGCATGAGCATGTCGATGGCCTGCCTTGTGGAGGAGATCTGCGGCGCAAAGCCTCCTTCGTCCCCTACCCCTGACGCAAGGCCTTTCTCCTTGAGCACGCCCTTCAGCACGTGAAAAACCTCGACCCCCATGCGCAGGGAATCCCTGAAGGAGTCCGCGCCCACGGGCACGATCATGAACTCCTGCACGTCGAGGGGGTTCTGGGCGTGGGCCCCGCCGTTGATGACGTTCATCATAGGCACGGGCAGCTCTCGCGCGCGCACCCCTCCCAGGTAGCGGTAGAGGGGGAGATCTTCGTACTCGGCAGCTGCCCTCGCCACTGCCATAGAAACCGCGAGGATGGCGTTCGCCCCGAGCTTACTCTTATTCTCCGTCCCGTCCAGGTCTATCATGATATTGTCAATGAGCGACTGATCCACGGAATCGAGCCCTTCCAGCTTGGGCGCGATCACCTCATTCACGTTGTTCACCGCATTCAGCACGCCTTTGCCCTGGAACCGGTCCTTGTCGCCATCCCTCAATTCCAGGGCCTCCCGTTCACCCGTAGAGGCACCGGACGGCACGATGCCCCGGCCCACGACGCCGCTCTCAAGCACCACCTCCGCTTCCACTGTCGGATTTCCTCTGCTGTCGAGAACTTCCCGCGCAAAGACCTCGTAAATGGTAGGCATGGAAACCTCCTCAATGCGATGTAGTCGTGTGCGGTCCTTCGTAATCTTTGAGGATATCACAGCCTGCGGAGAGGGGTCAACCTTTTGCGCGTCTTTTGAAGCCAGCCCAGGGCCGCTTGCCGCGGGCTCTTTGCAAATAGGGAGGGCTGGGGGGTATACTTGGAATGCTGCGAAAATAGACGACTGGAGGTTCTTGCGGATGCCCTCTTTCGACTTTAAGCAAGTACTCGACTTCCTCTCTGATCTGGCGCGCAACAACGAGCGGGCATGGTTCGAGGCGCACAAGGCGGCTTTCGAAAAGGCGAGGTTGACCTTCGATGCCTTTGTGAACGAGCTGATTCGCCGCCTGTCCGCGTTCGAGGATCTCTCAGGGCTCACCGCCAAGGACTGCGTCATGCGCATCTATCGAGACATCCGCTTCTCCAGGGACAAGACCCCATACAAGACCTGGATGGCCGCCATGATCGCGAAAGGAGGAAAGCGATCCGCACGCCCAGGGTATGGCCTCCACGTGGGCCCGGGCAATACCATGGCTGCCGGCGGCTACTGGGAGCCTAAGCCCAGGCAGCTCGCAGCGTTCCGCCGCGCCGTGGACAGAGAGCCATGGACCATCGGCACTATCATAGAAGATCCGGGATTCGTGCGCACCTTCGGCGGCCTACACGGCGAGAAGCTAAAGACAGCGCCCCTTGGGTATGCTAAGGATCACCCTGCCCTGGAGATCCTGAAGCTCAAGCAGATATACGTGGCCCGTTCCTTTTCGGATCAAGAGGTCTGCGCCGATGGCTTTATGGACCGCCTCGTCGAGACGTTCCGGGTCATGAAGCCCTTCATCGACTACCTCAGTGACGCTGCTGCTTGACCTGACCATTTACCGAAGTGTTGGCTTGAAAGCTCCACCCCTTGACTTGACCCTGCAATAGAAGACCTGATGCGACTCCGGGAACGAGGCCGCGGGGGAGGGGATGGGGGGAACTTCTCTATCACTAAGACCCAATCGCCGTCTCCTGCACTGTTGCTGCCCGGAGGGCTAAACTGTCGCGCTCCCGTACTGGCAAAGGGAGAACCCGCAATCGCCGTGTAGGTTCCGTTGGTGGGGTCGTACCATCGGGCTGTGGCAGCCCCGGACAGCTTGGACATATCTACGGTGATGGTGCGAATGGTCGGCATGTACGCCATCACCAGCGCGTCATCCGGAGTTCTCGCTGCGGTCACGTAGTTGTTGCTGCCAAGGGAGCCGGTGCTTGAAAAAGTCCCATAACCTGCGGTCACCACCGTGTGGCTTTGATCGGGGACTAGGTTGTGCCATCGGCGCACGGCAAAGAGCGCCGTCATGTACTGCAGCTGCGTGACGCCGGGGGTGTCCAGATTACCCTTCCAACCGGTGGTGAATGTCCACGTGTAACGATTACCGTAGAGCTGCCCGGCGGCTCCGCTCAGCATGGTCCAGTACTCCTGGCGCCTCAGGGTCGCCGGGCTCCCGTAATCAAGGCCAGTGTTGTCCTCGAACTCGTAGTTGGCTTCAACCATGAAAACGGGGATTGAGGAGGATTGATTGTACCCATGGAGTACCTCGGCGTAGGTAGGGTAATAGGTGTACGCTGCATTTAAGCTCACGATCGACGCCCAGTCGGGGTCATCGAGGGAGGTGCTCGCATTGGCGTTCAGCTCGACGGTCTGAATATGGGCCGGGTCTGCCTGTCGTATGCCTTTGGCAACGGCAGTCGCGTCCGCATCAGCCCTCGCATTCCTCCAGGTCTGAAAGTCGTTGCCATTAAGCCAGACGATGTTCGGAAAGCTCCTGTAACGTTTGCCGAGGTACTGGCCATAATTGTAGTCATCGACAGCGCCGTTGCGCTCGAGCGTCGTGAGCCAACCGCCCGTCTCGATGGGGTCGAGGAATACGGTGATGTTATGCTTTGCCGCCAGGTTGATCATGTGGTCAACGCGCTGGAAATATGCGGGATTGGGCGTTGAAAGATCGCCCGGTGTGGTAAACGGTGTGATGCTGTCGTACGTGCTGCCGTCAACACGGCCCGCCGTATACGTATTGCACAGAAGATTGATCCAGACCGCGTTGAAGCCGTGGGCTTGCCGATCCGCAAAGTACGCATCCGCATCAGCCTCCGGCAGATTGACGATCAAAGCCTGCGGCGAGTCACCCACGATCATGAAAGGCACGTTGTTCCGGTCGACGAGGTACCGGCCGCTGGGGCCTACCTTGAGGGGGTAGGCCGGCTGTGCCTGCGCTGTGGCTGCATGGTAGGCAGAGACCGCAAAGAGCAGCATGACGGCAATCAGTGCCGGCGCATATTTCTTCGTTGATGGTCTCATTGAGCCCTTTTCCTGCGCATATGGCCTTATCACGGCAGCACGCGGAAGAACCCCCCTTGTCTGCTCCTTTTTGTGAGCGTGGGCGGATGGTGCGTTCTTCTTGTGTGCCATATGACTATTGTAACGAAATAAAGTTCCCCGTCAATGCATCTTCGATAGTATGTTTTGCCATAGGCCCCTTTTGGTCCTACCCTGAAAGCTTCAAATGGCGGGAGTTTTGTCGTATAATAGGGCGCCGCAATCCTAAAGCGATGGAGCAAAAGACGCCGCTGACGCATCGGGCAAAAAGGAGGCACCATGAGGTCGGACAAGATGAAGAAGGGGATCGAAAAGGCGCCGCACCGGTCGCTCTTCAGCGCAGTAGGCATGCTGCCGGAAGAGCTGGAGCGGCCCATCATCGGCATAGCCAATTCAGCTTCCGAGCTGATCCCCGGCCACATCCATCTTCACAGGATCGCCCAGGCCGTGAAGGACGGCGTGCGCCTCGCAGGAGGCACGCCCTTTGAATTCGGCACCATCGGCATCTGCGACGGCATCGCCATGAATCATGAAGGCATGAAGTATTCCCTCGGATCGAGGGAGCTGATCGCGGACTCAGTGGAGGTGATGGGCAGGGCCTACCCCTTCGACGGCCTCGTGCTCATACCCAATTGCGACAAGATAATCCCCGGCATGATGATGGCCGCGCTCAGGCTCAACATCCCCACTGTAATCGTAAGTGGCGGGCCCATGCTTGCGGGGCGGTTCAAGGGCCGGAGCGTAGACCTCATCTCCGTCTTTGAAGGGGTGGGAAGGGTTATGGCTGGCTCCATGACAGAAAAGGAGCTGGCCGATCTCGAAGGCTGCGCCTGCCCCGGCGCCGGCTCATGCGCGGGCATGTTCACCGCCAATTCCATGAACTGCCTGTGCGAGGCCTTAGGTATAGGCCTGCGGGGGAACGGGACCATCCCCGCGGTCCATGCGACGCGCATCCGCCTCGCAAAGACCGCAGGGAAGGCCGTTATCCGCCTTGTGGAGCGGAACCTTCTGCCCAGGCAGATCATGACCCTCGATGCGTTCAAGAACGCCATCACCGTAGACATGGCCTTTGGCGGCTCATCGAACACGGCCCTCCACCTGCCTGCCATAGCGCACGAGGCCGGGATCGATCTGCCCCTCTCCCTATTCGATGAGATCTCCGAGAGGACCCCCCACATCTGCTCCATGAGCCCGGCAGGCCCGCACCACCTGGAGGACCTCGACGCAGCGGGCGGGGTATACGGGATCATGAAGGAGCTTTCGAGAAAAGGCCTCATCGACGGGGCCTGCGAGACCGTGGAAGGAAAGAAGGTGTGGGAGCTGCTGGAATCCGCCCGCGTCGAGGACCCGAACGTCATCAGGCCGGTTGATGCCCCGTACCACTTAGGGGGCGGCCTTGCCGTGCTCCGGGGGAGCCTCGCGCCTGAAGGCGCCGTCATCAAGATCGCGGGCGTCGCTGACAGCCTGCGGAAGTTCGCTGGGCCTGCACGCACCTTCGACAGCGAGGAAGAGACCATGGCAGCCATCGTGGAAGGGAAGGTGAAGGCCGGCGACGTGATCATCGTCCGCTATGAGGGGCCGCAGGGCGGGCCGGGCATGCGGGAGATGCTCACCCCCACGAGCGTCTTGTGCGGCAAGGGTCTTGATGAGGAGTGCGCGCTCATCACCGACGGCAGGTTCTCCGGAGGCACGAGGGGCCTCTGTGTCGGCCATGTCTCTCCGGAAGCGGCCGAGGGAGGACCTATAGGCCTCGTCATGGACGGGGACAGGATAGAGATCGATCTCGACCGGAAATCGATCGACCTCAAGGTGGGCGCCGATGAGATGGCAAAGAGAAAGAAGGAATGGAAGAGGCCGGAGCCCCGCATCAAGGAGGGGTACATGGCCCGCTATGCGGGCATGGTGACGGGCGCTGCAAAGGGCGCCGTGTTCAAACCCGTCTAGACTCTCTCTTCTTGCTTTTCCCTTAAGAGAAAGCCCATGGCCCCAACTCCGGTCTAATGTTGGCGCCTTCTGGCGGCTGACCCGAACGACTTTTCCCCTCTGTCGATAAACGTCCCTTCTGTGCCCCACCTTGGCGACCCACACGGTACGTTGCTCGTCCTGAATCGAGTAGACGATCCTGTAGCGACCCTGATGAATAGGGTATCTTTCCCGGCCTAACATTTCCACCATGCCGTCTGCCCCGTTTTTCTCCCCTTCATCGCTCCATGCTCCTTTTCGTCGCTTATCCGTTCCCTCCCCGTTGATGGCCCCGTAGACTATGACTATCTCATAGGGAACAAGGAGGTTACCATGATGAAGCATCTCTCCGGCCGGCTCGTTTGGCTCAATGCAGCCTGGCTTTCTCTTTGCTTTCTGCTCTTGCTCTGCCCCGGGCCCTCCCGATCGCAGGCAGGTTTCGAGGCTATGGACTTAAGCGCTCTTGCGGCCGAGGCCGAGCAACTGGAGGCTCGGGTGAGCAGGAACGCGGCCGACTACGCCACGCTGAGGGACCTCGCCACGGTCTACCACTACATGGCAGTCAAGGATTCCAAAGCTTATGCGAAAAGGGCTGTCGAGCGCCTCGAGGAGGCCTCC
>CAYZAF010000219.1:0-2544 GCA_964476435.1 uncultured Syntrophaceae bacterium | reverse complement strand
TATATAATTGGAATCTGCTTGTCAAGCAGGATTCACATGTCAAGGGTTGCCAAGTTCTCCATAATCATCTTTTTTTTCCCCACAATCGCCGGTGTTGCCCTCGGGTATAGCCTCCTTAACTACCTTGAGATACCGGATGTCAAGCAGCTCTCGACATACAGTCCGAGGTCGGCCACAAGACTCTATGCGGACGATGGGTCCCTCTTCGCGGAGCTGTTTGTGGAGAAGAGGGTTCCCATACCCCTGCGGGACATGCCTGTCAATCTCAGAAACGCCTTCATTGCCATCGAGGACGTGAGGTTCTACCAGCACTCGGGATTCGACATCCGGGGCATTGCCAGGGCGCTCTTCCGGAACGTGCTGAGACAAGGTCTGTCCGAGGGCGCCTCGACCATAACCCAACAGCTCGCACGGAATCTCTTTCTCGCGCCCACGAAGAGCCTGAAGAGGAAGATAGAAGAGCTGATACTGGCCATAAACATAGAGAGAAACTATTCGAAGGACGAGATACTCAACATGTACCTCAACCTCATATACCTCGGCGAGGGCTCGTACGGCGTGGAGGCGGCGAGCTACACATACTTCGACAAGAAGGCAAAAGATCTCTCCCTCGCAGAGGCAGCGACCCTTGCCGGCCTTACGAGGTCGCCGTCCCGCTCTTCGCCTTTCAAGAACCAGGCGAGAACCCTGGAGAGGAGAAACATCGTCCTTAGGAAGATGTATGATGCCGGTTTCATCGGGCAGGAGCAGTACGCGCTCGCCCGGGCCACGTCCCTTGTGCTCGCCCCGTTCAAGATCCACGAGAGAAAGACGGGGTTCTTCATCGAGCAAGCAAAGCAGGCGCTCGAAGACTATCTGCCAGGACAGGAGGAGGTCCTGACCAACGGCTTGAGCGTGCGGACGACCATAAGCCTACCCATGACAGATTACGGGTATGCCGCCATCGAAAAGGGCCTGAAGCTCTACAAGGAGAGGAATCCGAAGGCGAAGGACCTACCGGAGGCGGCGCTCATTGCCATGGAAGTGCGGACTGGCGAGATCAAGGTGCTCATAGGGGGCAGGGACTTTGCGACCTCGCCCTATAACCGCGCCACCCAGGCAAAGAGGCAGCCCGGCTCCGCCTTCAAGCCCATCATCTATCTGACCGCCTTGAGCGAGGGCTTCAAGCCTGATACCATGCTCCTTGACGGGCCCATCTCGTTCGTCGATGGGGCAGGGAACCTTTGGCGTCCGAGCAACTACAAGAACGAATACTTTGGCGACGTGACCATGAGGAAGGCCCTGGAGCTATCCCTCAACACGGCGACCGTCAGGCTCCTCGAGAAGGTGGGGGTCACGAATGTGATCTCTCAGGCAAAGGCCCTCCACATAAACAGCGATTTTGCCCCCAACCTCTCATTGGCCCTCGGTTCTACGGAGGTCTCCCCCCTTGACCTTGCCGGCGCTTACGCCACGATCGCCAGGGGAGGCAGATACATCGCTCCCACCACCATAAGGAACGTTCTGACCAACCACGGAGAGGACCTTCACCGTGAGGCAGCGGAAGAGCAGGTGATAGAGCCGGAGACGGCATCTACCCTCATTGACATGATGAAAGGGGTGATAAAGCGCGGAACAGCGGCAAAGGCAGCGAAGATGCCGTACTTTCTTGCCGGCAAGACGGGAACGACCAACGAGTTCAGGGATGCCTGGTTTGTCGGTTTCTCCCCGAACCTCCTCTGTCTCGTCTGGGTGGGCTACGACAAGCAAGCCGTGCTCGGCAACAGGGAATCAGGGGCAACGGCCGCCCTGCCGATCTGGATGGAGTTCATGTCGAAGGCCCTCCCCCTTTATCCGAACGAGGATTTTGTGCTCCCGGAGAAGCAGGAAACGACCCCCTATGTCTATCCTCCTCCCCCGGCGGACGGCCCCCCATCGACCGCAAGCCCGTGATAAGGGCTTCTTCCTTCCCGTCTTTTAGTTTCTGCCGTCCCTTAGACCGTTTCTCGAAATCCATTCCCGCTTCATGGCGACAATCTTCGTCTAAGGTATGCACCTAACCAATGGATTTGGCCAAGACCAGACACTCAATCCACGAAAATGCGGCTCCCTATGATCTCCGTGTGCTATCAGCAAGACTTGTGAGCCGCCCGAACAACCCCACCGTCCGCTTTCGAAGGCTATTCCTTCCGATTCACTGAAGCGCCTGCCGGAACGGACGGCCTCTTCTCCCCGGGGTTCTCCCTTTTCGATCATAAAGACTTGCTTGCTCGATGGACAAGAGTAACCTGAACGACAACAGCACCGTCCGCTTTCGAAGCCTATTCCTTCCGATTCGCTGGGCGCTTCCGGTGCTGACCCGTCTAGACGGAAAGACTCGCTCACGCTCGATTGCGAAACCACCCGCGGCCCCATAAGTGAGGTGGCCGCGGGTTCCTGCCCTCTAGTCTTGTCGTGTGATCCTCCGCAAACAAGAGCGCCCTACCGTCGGTACTAGCCTCGGAATCACTCACGTGGATCATGGAGAAGCCTCCGCACCCTCCTGGTGCGGAGCTTACCTATTGG
>CAYZAF010000218.1:0-15417 GCA_964476435.1 uncultured Syntrophaceae bacterium | reverse complement strand
CATCTCTTCTGGCATAGCGTTTGCTGGGGAAGAGTATGATCATGGCGAATGATCGAATGAAAAATGGAGGAAACGTTATGAGAATAAAGATACTTGTCGGGATCCTCCTCACGGGCCTTTTCGCCTACGCATGTGCCTCTGAGGACTACAATACCCAGAAGGGCGCTGCCATCGGCGCCATTGGGGGCGCTCTGGCCGGCCAGGCCATCGGCCACAATACTGCCGGCACCTTGATCGGCGCCGCCGGTGGGGCTCTCGTCGGCGCTGTGGCAGGAAACGCGGTGGACCAGGCCAATCAGGAGAAACGGGCCCAGGCCCAGGCGCAGATGCAGGCCCAGGCCCAGGCGCCGGCACCGCCGCCCGCCTATGCACCGCCCCCCCCGCCTGCGTACACTCCGCCCCCTCCTCCCGGTGCTGAAGGAGCACCGCCAGGACAGTGGGTCGATGTGCCGGGCGAATGGGTGAACGGAACGTGGGTCCCGCCTCATAGGGCTTGGGTTCCCGCGAACCCGGAAGATCAGGCCGCTGCTATCAGTGCGCCTCCGCCGCCTTCTTACGCGCCCGTTGCCCCGCCCGACGTGGCCCTCGTACCGGGAACCTACGCCTACTTCGTCCCGGGCGTGAGCTTCGATATCTTTTTCTATCACGGGTACTGGTACCGCCCCTTCGGCGGACGCTGGTACTGGGCGCCTGCCTACGGAGGGCCCTGGGGATTCCTCCCTGCGTACCGGGTGCCCCATGCCCTCGTGGTACTCCCGTCAGGGTGGCGCAGGTTTCCGCCAGGATACCATCCGGTGATCATTCACCACGCAGAGCTGCAGCGGAACTGGGACAGGTGGGAGCGGGAGAGGCACTGGGAACACCACCGGGACTAGCGACACATCAGAGCTGAAATAGGCAGGATGGCGATCCGCGCGACGGGGAGAGAATACCCCACTCGCGCGGATTGCCTAGAAAACGTTGCGACCCTCGCCATGGAAGACCTACAATAAAGAAGGAAGACGATCGGCCCGAAAGGACTTGATTGGCTCAAGACCAAGGGATGGGGGGCTCCAATGATCGAGACCATTGATTTTTCCGTCAACGACAAACCCATTCGAGCAAAGATCGACGGAGAGCGGCCTCTCTTATGGGTCATCCGCATCGATCTCGGCCTGACCGGCACGAAATACGGCTGCGGCGAAGGCTATTGCGGGGCTTGCACGGTCCTTGTGGACGAAAGGGCTGTGAGATCCTGCCAGGTGACGGCAAAAGAGGTAGCCGGACGGAAGGTTCTCACCATCGAGGGGATTGCGCGCAAAGGCATCCTCCACCCGCTCCAAAGGGCCTTTGCTGAGCATGATGCGCTCCAGTGCGGATTCTGTACGCCCGGCATGATCATGAGCGCCTACGGCTTTCTCAAGGAGAACCCCCGACCGACCAGGGCAGACATCATCCGGGGGATGGAGGGCAACCTGTGCAGGTGCGGCTCGTACGAGCGCATCGTTTTGGCCATTCAAGGCGCCGCAGTCGCCATGGCAGAGGGGAGGGCCAGATGAGAGACAAAAGGCAAGCGGCAATGAAGGGCGAAGAAAGTCTTTTTTCCCTGAACAGACGCGCCTTCCTGAAAACCTTAGGGGGCGGCGTCATCGTCCTTCTCTCCGCAGGCATCCTCCCTGCCCAGGAAAGGGCAAGTGGGCCGATCTCGCCGCAACTCCCCGATGACTACAACGCTTTTCTCCACATAGGCGAGGATGGCAGGGTAGCCTGCTTCACGGGAAAGATCGAAATGGGCCAGGGCATCATCACTTCCCTGGCCCAGATGCTCGCAGACGAGCTGGATGTCCCAACCGATCGGGTGGACATGGTCATGGGTGATACGGACCAATGCCCCTTTGACATGGGGACCTTCGGCTCCCGCACCACGAGATTCTTCGGTCCGCCCCTCAGGCAGGCGGCAGCCGAGGCTCGAGGAGTGCTCCTCTCTTTGGCCTCCGCCCAGCTCAAGGCACCTGTCGACCGGCTGGAGGTGATCGACGGGGTCGTTTTCGACAAAGAAAACCGCCAAAGCAGGGTCAGCTACGGCCGCCTGACCAGGGGCAGATATATCGAAAAGCACCTTTCCCAAAAGCCGTCAGTTAAGGGGGTGGCAGAGCTGAAAGTAATGGGCAAGCCTTTGACGCGGACGGACGCGGCAAGAAAGGTTGCGGGGACCGCACAGTACGCGGGCGACATAAGGCTGCCCGGTATGCTCTATGCGCGCATCCTCAGACCCCCCAGCCACGGCTCAAGGCTGAAGCGGGTCGACACGTCGGCCGTGAGGGCCGATGAAGGCATCCTCGTCGTCAGGGAAGACGACCTCGTGGCAGTGCTCCATCCCATGCCCGAGGTAGCGGAGGAAGCCCTATCACGCATCGTCGCCGAATTCGACACGCCCGACAGCAGCCTCGATAATGCCACTATTTTTGACCACCTCCTCCGGCGTGCGCCTGCAGACGGCGAGGTCGTCTCCGAGGGCGGCAGTATCGAGGAAGGGGAGAGGACGGCGGTCCGCCTCTTCGAGGAGACGTACTATGACCACTACATGGCCCATGCGACCGTAGAGACCCACGCTGCCACTGCGAAGATCGAGGCAGGGCAGGTGACCGTGTGGCCGTCCACCCAGAGGCCCTTCGCCACCAAGGAGGACGTTGCCAAAGCCCTCGGTGTTCCATTGAAGCGCGTGCGGGTGATCGTGCCTTTCGTGGGCGGTGGGTTTGGCGGCAAGAGCAACACCCAGCAATCAATCGAAGCTGCAAGGCTCGCAAAGCTGACAGGCCGGCCCGTACAGGTGATGTGGACACGGAAGGAAGAGTTCTTCTACGATACCTTCCGGCCTGCGGCGATCGTGAAGATCCGTTCCGGTCTCTCGGGGGACAAAAAGATCGCCTCCTGGCAATATGACGTCTTTTATGCAGGGCCCAGGGGCGCGGAGCAGATCTACGGGGTGCCGCACCACAGAGAGGTATCCCATGTCCACTACACGGGAGCCGACGGCGCCCATCCCTTCGCCACCGGACCATGGCGGGCCCCGGGAAACAGCACCAATACCTTTGCGCGGGAATCGCACGTCAATATTATGGCTGCCGCAGCCGGCGTAGACCCGGTGTCGTTCCGCCTGCGGAACCTGACAGATGCGCGGATGGCCAACGTGTTGAAGACCGCGGCCGCCCGTTTCGGCTGGAAGGAGATAGCCGGTCCGACGGGCCGCGGCGTGGGCGTCGCCTGCGCGAAGGACGCAGACACATACGTCGCCACTGCAGTGGAGATCCACGTCGGAGGGGACGGAAGGATCAGGGTAGAGCGCATGGTCCATGCCCAGGATATGGGCTTCGCGATCAATCCGGAAGGGGCGCGCCTCCAGATGGAAGGGGCACTGACCATGGGAATGGGTTATGCCCTCACGGAAGAGATCATTTTCAAGGGTGGAAGGATCCTCACCAACAACTTCGACACCTATGACATACCCCGTTTCTCCTGGTTGCCGGAAATAACGACAATACTAGTAGAGAACCGGGAGACGCCGCCCGGAGGGGGCGGAGAGCCGGCCATCACCTGCGTGGGGGCGGCAATTGCCAATGCCCTCTTCGACGCCACTGGCGCTCGGGTATATGAGATGCCCATCACAGCCGCCAGGGTCAGAGAAGCGGTTGCTGCGCTGCAAAAGAGAAAGGAAAAATGAGGGCGGCCCTAGAGGGTCCCAATTTGACTTTTCCTTTCCAACCGGGTAGCTTCTATCTTCACGATGGACGAGTTCATCCCTTCCCATGCGCCCATGAAAGAGGTATCCGGCCCCGCCTGGTGGTTCGGATGCTCAGGCAGCCAACTCCTCGTAAAGGCTGATACGCAGACCCCGGCCATACCTTTCGCAATGAATCTGGAAGCCCTGGACGTTGATGTCGACTGCTACCAGTATCTGGGAACCCTCAACGGCCATCCATGCTGCGCCGCGGCACTGGCAGGAAAGAATCCCCTTCCTCCCGAATGGGTTTTCCGGGACCTCAGGACCCTTTTTGGCAGGTTGGGAGAGGTTTCTTTTGCTGTGGCCGAGAGGGCGGTGCATCTCGCGCAGTGGGACAGGTCGACCCGCTATTGCAGCCAATGCGGTCAGACATTGAGATTCCGCCAAGACGTACGCGCCAAAGAATGTCCCGAATGCAAACGCCTCGATTTCCCCCGTATCTCTCCCGCCATAATCGTGCTCATCGAGCGCGACGGCAAAGTGCTTCTCGCCCGATCCCCCAGGTTTGTCGAGCCCTTTTATAGTGTCCTGGCGGGCTTTGTGGAGCCCGGTGAGAACCTTGAAGAAGCCGTGCTCCGCGAGGTGAAGGAAGAGGTGGGCATCACGGTTGAGGAAGTCCGCTATTTCGGGAGCCAGCCGTGGCCTTTTCCCGACAGCCTCATGATCGGCTTTACTGCCCGCTATGCCGGAGGCGAAATACGGATCGACAACGAGGAGATCGTGGCGGCGGATTGGTTCGACGCAGAGAACCTGCCCCGCATCCCGGGAAGGCTCAGCATTGCGAGACGACTGATCGAATGGTTCTTGTCAACGCAGAAGAACGATCCCGGAAGGATCAACTAGACCGTGAACCAGCTCGTCGTCCGGTTCAGCTCCGAGGCTATTCTCGAAAGGTCCCCGGCAGTCTCCCTCATGCCAGTAGAAGAAGCCTTCAGCTGGCGCGTCACCGTAGCGATGTTCTCCATGTTCCGCGTCACCTCGTTCGACGTGGTAGCCTGTTCTGTCATGGCAACGGCAATGCGGTCGACCATGTCAGCCACTTCCTCGACGTAGGTGACGACGCCGTCAATGGAGGTGAGGGTCTGCCCTACCTGGCCCGACACCGCGCCCACCGACTCTTTCTGAGCTTTCATGGACGAGACGGTACGCCCGATCTCCCCTTCCATCTTGTCGATCATGGAAGCGATATCGTCAGCTGCAACGACCGTCTTCTCCGCCAGCTCCCTCACGTTCTCGGCCACCACGGCAAACCCTCTCCCCTGGTCGCCTGCCCTGGCAGCCTCGATGGCTGCATTCAGCGCGAGGAGGTTCGTCTGGTCGGCGATCTCCTTGATGAGGTCGACGATGTTGTGGACCTCCTTTGAGCTTTGACCGAGCGATTCTACCTGGACGGACGATTCGTTGACCGTATCGACAAATCGCGTGAGCTCGCGACCGCTCGCGTGGATTATCTCTTTCCCGTCAAGGGCTATCTTCTTCATGGAGCGGGCAGCTTCCGAGGTCGAGGAGACGTTCTTTGCCACCTCCTCAGTCGTCTGGGACATCTCTGCCATAGCCCCTGCCGCTTGCTCCACCTGGGTGTTCTGCTGTTCAGACCCCTCGTCCAGGGAACAGGCCGTCGCCGACAGCTCCTCGGAGCTTGATGCGAGGCTTTCCGTGGCGTACCGTATCTTTCCCACGATGTCCTTCAAGCTCGCCACCATCTTTGCCATGGACGCCTCTACCCTGCCTACCTCATCTCCGGCCGCTTCAGTAATCTCATGGTTGAGATTGCCGGCTGCTATGTCCTCAGTAACGCTGATGAGCCGGGAAAGGGGCCTTGATATGGACCGGTATATCCAGACGCCGAGCCCAATACCCACGACGACCGCGAGCACGCCCACGACGACGACGACGATTGTACCTAAACGGATCATCCCGTTAACACTGATAATTGACTGCTCCTGAACGCCCCTCGCCGTGGCCATAGTCTTCTTCGCTTCATCGGCCTGCGCCAGGACAATCCCCCGCAAGCCCTCCATTGCTTTGGCTGCTTTCTCCTTCATGGCGAGCTGATTGCGAACCTTGGCGACAACCCCGTCGCGAGAGAAGAGCAAATCCCTCATGGAGGTCGTACCGGCAGCAGCGGATGCCAGCATTTTCCGCTCTTCCTTGGCCCCCATGTCTCCCAGGGAAGTGTCGAGGGTCTTTGCCGTCTTGTCGATCCGGACGAAGGTGTCGTTCAGGGAAGTCTCCAGGCCGTCTACCTCCTTGACGGTGGCGACAGTGAACAACCTCGTCGCAAGACCTTCAGTGGAGAGGCCGAGCGTGGTGAGCTCAGACGCTAAGTGGAGCACCGTTGTCGCCTTTCCCACCTGGGCGAAACTGTTGGTCTGGCGATCCCCCTCAGAGGAGCTTTTCTTGTTGACTTTGTCTTTTGTGACTTGGAGGAGACCCACAATGATTTTTGCGTCGCCCATCGTGTCATCCAGGGCGTCGTTGAACTTCTGGCCGCCTTCGATGTTGTTCTTCTCCAGAAGGGACGCACTGTTCGCGACGACCGCGGCGACCCGGCCTTCGAGGTCCGCGAGCGTGCTGTTGAGCTTATCTGCCTCTGCCTGGCCCATCTCCTTGAGAGATTCCGGTGCGATAGCCTTTGCCAGGTTGACAATGGTCGAACCGTGACTCTGTATCTCCTCCACCGTGTCCTTATCCCGAGCCCTCGACAATCCGAGACCCCATAGCTGCAAGTCTTTCATGCATTGATCGAGGCTCTGAATCTCCCGCAGTCGTTCGCGGAGGGCGGCCGTAGCTTCCACCGACTTCTTGTAAATCGACGAGTTCTCCGACTGGAGCGACCTGGCCGACTCTTCGAGCCTCATGAGTCTCTCGGAGACCTCTTTCAGCTTCCCGCGGGCCTGATTATTGGCATTGACAGCGGCCTCTTCCGTGGTGAGCCTGTCGGAGGTGACCTTGAACAGATCTTGGGCTTGCGCGAGCAGCTGATCGTACGTTCCGCTTTTCTTTCCCGCGAAAAGGGCTTCCACTGCCTCCTGCGCGTTCTTTACCTGATCGAGGCTCTTCTCGGCCTCCGACTGGTAAGTCCCCAGTTCTGCCTGGCTCGAAGAAGAGCCGACCTTGATGAGATCGGCCGTGGCTGCGTGAATGGCCCTCTGCAGCTCCATGCTCCGTGTCTGGAAAGGTGTGCTTCTCTCCGTGAGATCAAAGAGTCTGGTCTTCACGAAACCCATACCAATGACGCTCGTGAGCACCACGGTGGTGATGATGGCGAGGACGACTACTACATTTAGTGTGAGTTTCGATCGTATGGTCATCGTCTCGTCCCCTCTGAATGAAACTTACATGTTGGCAAAGGACCGGAAAATTTCCCTTCCTAATTTATCGGAAAAAAAAGCTTTTTCATAAACCGAGGATGAAAATAGGGGGAATCGGCGCTCTTTCGGCGGGGGAGGGGGACAATAAAGTCGTTTCGAAAATCTTCAGCTGACCCGGATCGATCAGAAATACCTCTCGCACCTGCGACTAAACAGCATTGAACACACGCCAAAGTGAGGATCACCACTCAGATACATAACTGCCTCACCCACGATTGCGTTCAAAAATCGTGGTGCTGCGAGCCCACCCTCTGACCCGAGCGTCATCGTGAGCAACCGGATAGCTCGCGCCTTAATCAAACTCACTGCGTATACTACTTGCGTATCCAATATTACATTGAATGATACCGTGCCTGAGAACGCCTTCCCTCAAAGTTTTTCGTTGACCGCATCCGATGCAAAGCATAGAATGGCAACATATGTGTAACAATCATAGAAAGGCGGCGGACTTCAAAAAAGGGAGGATTCCCATGCGCAAAGAATGTATCTCTCTGTTGTTGTTCCTATGTTTCGTCGCAGGGTTCTTGCTCTCTCCGGCCCACGCACAGGAGGGAACGAAGCCGGCGATGAAGACCATGCAGATCGGCGTCATCAGCCCTTTGAGCGGTCCTCTCACCTTTATAGGCACGAGCATGCTTCGCTGCGTCCAGATGGCGGTCAAGGACATGAATGAGAGGGGAACCATAGGGAACGGACCGGGGCTCCTCGTCGGCAACCAGCGCTACAAGCTGGAGATCGTCAATTATGACGATTCCGCTGACCCGGCCAAAAGCGTGGCCGGTATGCGAAAGCTCGCTGAAATGTACAGCGTGCCTGTGGTTCTCGGGCCCTTTGGCACGCCTCAGGTCTGGGCCACTCAAGAGGTCAACGGGGGGCTCAAGGTCCTCTTCAACGGTCTTTCGAGCTCCGATCAATCCCGCAGAAAGGGAAACTCCCTCTACATTCAGGAGCGCGTGCCCAGCATGTACTTCGGGGATCCCATGGCCGAGGCGTGCATCGAGAAAGGATACAAGAAGGCGGCTGTGCTCACGGACATCAACGAAGCGTACGAGTCGTGGGGCAAGAGGTTCGGCCAAAAGCTCGAAAGCCTCGGCGGACAGGTTGTCGGTTTTGAAAGAGTCGACATCAAGCATACGAACGACTACCACTCGATCATGACGAGCTTCAAGGCGAAGAATCCGGATATCATATTCGTCGCGACCTATGAAGAGCCTACGGCATTGGCCATCAACCACGCCCTCGATGTCGGCTACAAGGGCAAGTTCATGGTAACGTCCGACTGGGGGATCAGGTCGGAGAAGATCGTAGGTCTCGACAGGATGGAAGGCTCACTGGTCCAGGCGATGGTGCAGACCTATTACAGAAAGTATCCCAGCCAGGACAAAAGAGGGTACGCGACCACCTTTATGAAAAAGTACCTGGAAACGAACCATGAAGATTTTGCGCAGCCGGGTCTCTCCGTGTATGATCCTACCTGGATGTTCGCGCGGGCAATGGAAATCGCAGGTAGCGTCACCGATGCGTATGCCATCCGGGCCGCCTGTCCCAAGGCGCTCGAAGAGGGCAAGCTGCCGATCATCTTCCCCAACACTGACGTATTGAAGAATGGACTGATGTGGGGCGCTCCCGAGTTGCTCCTGGAGGTCAAGGGAGGCCAGTACGTGCTCCTCAAGGAACTGCGCGTGCCGAAGAAGATACTCGAATAAGTAGGGCACGATAGGTTGAAGAACCGCTGGGGACGGTGCAGGATTAATCAGCTTGTCGGCGCTCGGGCGGAGGTTCATCGCCATTTTACGCGATGAAGACCTGGCTGAATCGGGACGTCTATTCCGCGCTAGACAGGCGTTCACCTAACCCCTGGCCGGGCCATGCTGGTACGAATTACCACCTCTAATGTGGCATAGTGGCGGAGAATCTAAAAGCCCCTAAGCCACTTGTCCTATTTCGGCGTTCTCGTAGGCGCCATACGACCGTCGGACCATCCGGAGAGTCCCCGCACCACCGCCGAGCAGCCGGACGACAGGCTCCCGAGCGGAGCCAGTCGCCCTCGAGCGAAGCGTCTTCACGAGGGCATTCGAGATGATGACCTGCATCTGTCTTATGCTCTCCCTGGACGTCTGGAATCGCTCCGCTATCTTGTCCAGCGTGATGGGCTCATCAGACATGATGCGGTGCTCCAGGACGAAGCGCTGTTTATCGTTGAGATGCTCCTTGAAATCAGTGAGCCACTGCGCGACAAGCTGCCATTCCTGCCGGTCGGCGATTGTCTCCTCGATGTCCTCGCCAGTGCTGATCGCATGCAGCAGACCGCCCCCCTCTTCGTAGAGGGGCTCGTCGAGAGAGACATCAATGCACCTTAGCCGAGGCTCCATATCTTCTATGTCAGACGCACCCTTGTTGAGACAATAAGAGAGCTTGCGCTCAGCGACCGTCGTTCCGATCTTCACGATGCTCCGCGTGTCCATGAGGTATCTCAGCATGTACGCACGGATCCAGTATGTGGCGTAGGTCGAGAACCTCGTCCCCCTCCCGGGATCGAACCTTTTTACCGCCTTGAGGAGCCCCAGGTTGCCCTCCTGGATGAGATCGAGAAAGTGGCGTTCCTCGTGGCAGTACTGGAAGGCCATCTTCACCACGAGCCTCAGGTTGGCGGTGATGAGTCTCTCCTCCGCCTTCTTGTCATTGTGGACCGTTATCCGCTCGGCGATCTCCCTTTCCTCGTCCTTCGAGGGAACCGGGTGTTTCGCTATCTCACGCAAATACGTTCTGAAGGGATCAAGAGTGCCACGGGATCTCTCTTCTTGCCGCCTCAACCGCATGGTATTCATGACGTCTCTCCTTGGTGTGTGATTGGTGTTGGAATGGGATGGGCAGGTTGTCCACAATGAAAGGGAGAACCTTGCGGGCCCTTACGGGTTCTGCCTACACGATCGTCGCTCCCTGTAGTTTGGGTGACGTACGATCGGCAAGGGCGTCGAGACCCTGCCTGCAGAGGCTTTCTCGTCCTTCCAAGACCAGAAACGCGTCCCGAACACGGGACGGACGACTGAAGACGAAGCCGGTCGAGGCAGGGAGTACATCATTTCTGCGGTGCGTCAGAGTATTCATCGCTTTCTTCACGTCGCCGTGCTCCCCGACCAGGGATCGTCGGTTTGAAGCGGATCGCCGAAGGGCAGAGAAGACTGCGAGCGCCTGCTTCCAACCCCCTTTCTGGCCGCGGCGGCAGCCATTCTGTTCTTGAGTTCCAGCCTTTCCAGGAGCCTATGGGCGCTGATGGCCCGATCGCTCGATATCTCGCACTCGGCGCCGCACGAAGGGCAGGAGTTCGGTAAGTTGAACCTCATCCTGGAGAGATCCACGGGAAAGTCTCTTCCACACCTGGGGCACCGCAGCGTTGTGGTAAAGTCCATTTTGCCTCCTTCCTCGAATGATCTACGAGCCACGCAGTATGGGAAGATAGAGGTTGATCCGGATCTCGCCATCTTTTTGCCGGGTCTTGAGGGCACCCCTGTGCTTCCTGATAACCCTCAGCACAGCCCGCATACCCTTCTTCAGGGCCATTGCCGTGCCGACGCCCTTCATGGAAATGGAGAGGAGGGCGCATCCTTTCTTTTCTTGTTCCTCGCCTGTCTCAGTCTTGACGAGGCCCCCGCGGATCGTCACCGCGGCGCCCTGGGCCACGGCGCTGCCAAGGGCTGTGAAGGCCTCGCTCATCTCTTCATCAGCCGCGAGCTGCACGGTCCTGTCGGATACTGCGGCATCGACGTTTCTTGCACCGGCCCTCGTCAGTGCCGCAGAGAGGCTCTCCACGATGCGGTCGATGCCGAGAAACGCAGGCTTTACCCTCACCTTGGTGAAAAGCGAGTTCGAGGGGCGGGCCTCACTTCGTGCCTTGTCCATGACGTATCTCCTTTTGCAGACAAGTATTCATGACTTCTCAATCAAAAAGGGGGCTTTCGTCATCGAGCCATTCTCTCTACGGAGTTTGCGTATATCCTGAGGATCTTTTGGATCTTGACCCCCTCGATCATCCCCATGCGGTGCCAGAAGTAGACGGTCTTCGGGGAGACATTGAGGAGCGATGCGACTTCGGTGGGCTTCAGAAAGGTTCGGCCCGCTAACTTACCAGTGTACGCCATACATAGCCTCCTTCGGGTTTCCTTCGGTGTGGGTTAGGATATACTCTTAAGCAAGGGGCGTGCCGATCTGCCTGAAGAAAGGGAGACATCCCCAGAATGGCAGGTCCTGCAGGGAAAAAGAGCCATCGAAGGAGGCGTCTCCGAATCCCTTATGCGAGGGGATTTTGTCCTCTTTTCCAGGACAAATGTCTCGTGCGAAAAGACTCGGCAGTCATGGTGCACGCGGGAGCGGGCTACGCGCGCCCCACCTTGGGCCGGAGAAAACGCTGCCATGGGCTTACACACCCTTTGTTGCCGGCATCGCCTTGTCGAAGGCGAGGGAGCGAATAAAAGCCCTATCGAATCCCGGACAACGGGCAAGGTCAATCACGCTCGTCTTTTCGGCCACGGACCGCATGCGCCCCCGGCTTTCTTCGTTTAGAAGGTAGGCCACTGCGCCCGACCTCGACGTGTTTCCCACGAGCCTGATCTTCCCGAGGAAGTCCTCCGGCAAGAGGCCGATGCCGACAAGACTCTGGGCCCGTGAGTGATAACCGAAGGCGCCAGCGACCAGGACGGCATCCACCTGTGATGCGTCCAATTCGGCATGCTTCAGGAGAAACTCTATGCCCGTCCTCATCGCTCCTTTGGCAAGCTGCACCTGACGGACGTCCTTCTGCGAGATGTAGACCGAATCGGTAAGGAAGAACGCACGGCTCCCATTCCTCTCGCCGAGCCGGGTAGAGAGCGGCGATGAAACGCTTTGTCCATTAGGTCGCAGGAGCCTTCCCTCCCTGGTAACCAACCCCTGACGCACAAGGCCGGCGATGACGTCGAGGAGGCCGCTTCCGCAAATCCCTCCGGCCTCCGCATCCCCGACCGTCTTCACGGTCAGGGTTCCGGCCGGGTCTACCGCGACCTCCCTGATGGCCCCGACACATGCCCGCATGCCGCAGGAGATGTTCATACCCTCGAAAGCCGGTCCGGCCGCCGCGGACGTTGCGAGGAGCCCGCCTCGGTGGCAGAGGACCATCTCTCCGTTCGTGCCTACGTCGACAAAGAGGGTCGTGCCTCTGTGGGCGTCGAAACCCGTGGCGAGGATGCCCGACGTTATGTCTGCCCCCACAAAGCCGGATATTATCGGAGGCAAATAGACGAGCCCCTTCGGTGCTATGGTCAGGCCCACGGCGGAAGCGGACCGATGTTCGTCGCCCCTGAGGATAGGCTCGTAGGGATACCGGCCGAGACTTCTGGGGTCGACCCCGCAGGCAAGGTGAAGCATGCACGTGTTTCCGCTGTAGACCGCTTCATAGATATTCTCTTTTTTCACTCCCGCCTCTGCCACCATCTCTCCGACCATGCGGTTCAGCTCGTCGGCGAGAGAGGCGTGCATCATTCGCAGACCTTCACAGGTCGAGGCGCGCGTGATCCGGGAGAGAACATCCTGTGCGTGGATGCTTTGGGGGTTGAGTGAGGTGGCCGAGGAGAGTTCTTGGCCCGTTGTGAGATCGATGAGACTGGCCACGAGGGTCGTCGTTCCGATATCGACCGCAAGGCCGAAGGTGCGGTCCCTCGTATCGCCTTCTTCGACCGCTCGCATGGTCTCGCCGGCATAGACCCGGGTCTGCCGTTCTTTTTCGAGAAACTCCTTCCTTATGAAAGGGTTGAGAGAAACTGGCAGGCTTTCGCCTTCTTTCAGCACCTCGGTAAGCCGATGGCTCTCGACGTCGATGCGCTCTACCGTGACATCACCATACACCTCGGTACGGCATGCAGAAAGAAAGGGAGCTTCGCCCCCCTCGCCGTGAGAGCGGGGAGATGAAGTATCCCTCACCCCGCCCGGTGCAACCGAGGAAACCCTCACCCGGCATTTGCCGCAGGTACCCGCGCCGTTGCAGGGAGATTCGATTGCGACGCCCGCGCGACCGGCCGCTTCGAGGATCGTGATGCCCCGCTCCACTTCAACGACCTTGTCCTCCGGCAGAAAACGTACCCGCACCATCATGAGGCGCACGCTCTGACACTGTCGATGAGGGCTCGAATGGACCACGGGAAACCCGTAGCCTGTCCGCTCCATCCCGCGTTCATCATGCCGCCAGGGCAGATCACCGGCGGACGATCGACAGCCCCGTGCTGCAGCGCCGCTTCGAGACGCTCTTTAGGAGTCATGACGGTCACCCCTCGTGCGCGAGAAGATCCTTCGCCATCTTGGCCGCAGCGCCGGCGTTAGCCGCGTAGCCGTCGGCTCCGATGCGGTCCGCAAACCGTTTTGAGATCGGCCCGCCGCCCACCATTACGCGGAATCTTCCCCTCGAGCCGTCTTTTTTAAGCAGCTCCAGGACCCTTCCCATGATCTCCATCGTCGTGGTCATGAGCGTCGAGATGGCAATAAGGTCGGCGTCAACCTCCTTGGCCTTCTCCAGGAACCGCGCCGGAGGAACGTCCCTGCCGACGTCGAAGACTTCGAAGCCTGAGGCCTCCATCATGATCTTCACGAGGTTCTTCCCGATGTCGTGGGTGTCGCCCTCGATAACGCCGATGACCACCTTGTATTTTTTGTTCGTCCCTTGAGCCTTGATGTGAGGCCTCAGTATGTCGAGGCCCGCGTACATCACGTCCGAGCAGATGAGCAGCTCAGGGACGAAATACTCCTCCTCCTCGAAGAGCCGGCCTGCCCGCTCCATGCCGTGGGACAAACCCCTCTCTATGGCTTCGTACGGATCGATCTTGTCGTCGATGACCGCCTCGCCCAACCGCACCGTCTCATCCGCATCCATGGCGACAACTGCATCGGACAACCCCTGGAAAAGCTTTTCCTTGTCTCGCATCGTAGTCCCCTCCTTCAAAAGTAGATTATCGGAACCCATCAGTAGTATCCGTGCTCATAGACAGCCTGCGCCATTGCCTCCATATTCTCGAAGGGCGTGTTCGGAGGAAGCTCGCATGCGGGCATGAGAATGTACCCCCCCTCATGTTCCATGCCCCCCTTGAGGCAGCGCACGGTGTCGGCAAACACTTCGTCGGGCGTCCCTGCCTGGAGGATCGACGTGCTTATGTTGCCCCCGAGGATGTGTTCCCTGCCGATAGACCGGCCCGTTGCCTCCAGGTCCATCTCGTGGCCTATAGAGAAGATGGTCCTCGGCGGAAGGGGTATGTCCTTCCAATGGATCAGGTTGCCGATATGATTCCCGCACAGGTGGACCAGGAGGCTCTTGACCCCCTTCTGCAAGAAATAACCGAGGAGTTCCTGGACGTAGGGCTTGACGAACTTTTCGAAGGCTTTGGGCGACATGAGGAGGTTCGAGTCCATGGGAAGCGCGCATAAGGCGCTGCAGTTTTCCGCCCCGTACTTTCCTATGGTAATCTCGGCCCCCTTCAACAAGAAATCCGTCACCTTGCGTTGGAGTTTATGAACCGCTTCGGGCTCACGGATCATCCAACGCAGAAAGGTCGCATCTCCCGCTATCCCCATGGAATGGTTTGTCGGCGTTCCGTTCGGGAGCGACGCAGGGAACCCGTGTTCGCGGCAGATCGCGTTGAACCGGTCCACAAGGGGCATCATGCCTGCCGTCCTCGGGTCAGGGTCGGGGAGGGAATCGACTTCCGCAGGTTGGGTAATAACGGGCCCGAAAGACCGGGGTGCCGCCGATTCACCATTGTCCGGCCAGATGATTTGGCCTCCGAATTCCCATGCGCCCATGTCGGCCCATCCGTAGATGGGGCTCGCGTTGGTCCAGGGGTAAGCCTGCATGCACGCGAGGCCCGCTTCAAAGGCGCGCTCCGGCTCCCGGTAATAGATTCCCCGATCTATCCCGATAAGCCTTGCGCTGAAGCTCAACGCGAACGGGATGACGGCAACCCTGTCGACGGGCTCGCCGGCCATCAGCCTCACTATTCTTTCCAACGGCGTGAACTTGTCTTTCCGTGCAAAATCGATCGTCATCTCAACCCTCCTTCTCCTCGTGATGATACGAACGGCAAAAGCCGGCGAACTCGTATGCGCGCCTTGACTCAAAACACCGAGGCCGCACCTGCGTGAAGCCCTGGCACCGCATCCTGCGCTGACGCAAAATCGGCCGTAGGGGCTTCAGATGCTTCGAATAATTGTCGCGGAAAGGAGAGAGAAAGGGAGCAGGGAAGAACTAGGTGGGCATCACGATGCGAC
>CAYZAF010000217.1:0-3037 GCA_964476435.1 uncultured Syntrophaceae bacterium | reverse complement strand
TGACTCAACCATTTCCAGAACACTCATGAACGGATCCTCCTTACGTTAGCGTCAAGAAAGACTTCAAAGGGCGCTGTCTAATTGGCTGATTATCCCTTTATAACATATGTTCCTTAAAAAGTCTTAATTTTTTGTGAAGGGAAGGTGGTGGAGGAGGTGCTGCCGTCCCCTTTGGGCATCTTGAGATGCTGGGGCGTTGCCGGCGGGCAGCCGTATGTCAGTGTTTTTGGGCCTCTTAGCCGACCGGACCCCGCCTCAATCGGGCAGAAGCCGAAGAGAGGAGGGATCAGCCCGGCTTTCCGAGTGTTCCTCGGAGACGTGGAGCGGTTCGTCTCACGGGACCTCTTTTAGGCCCGTGAGACGCTTTTTGCCTCTGTTGCCTATCCTATTTTGCGTACGTTTGCTGCAGCCGGTCCCTTTTGTCCCTTGACAACGTCGAATTCGACCCTTTGACCTTCCGACAGAGACTTGAAACCTTCCCCCTGGATCGAAGAATGGTGGACAAAGACGTCTCCCCCCTCATCCTGGGTGATAAAACCGAATCCTTTAGAATCGTTGAACCACTTGACTGTTCCCTGCGCCATCTGCTCAAACTCCTTTTTTTGGATTGTTATGTTGCCGCAATGCTCACCGAGACACCGTTATCTCACGATAAAGGCCGGAAAGTCAACAATAGTTTTGCGGGGAGGCTTTTTAGTAGCCGGAGAACAACTCCATTTTGATCCGTGGCTCCTGAATGCTCATGGCCTCGAGCGTCTGCTTCATGGCATCCGCCATGTTGGGTGGGCCGGCAATGTAGTAAGTTGCCTTCTCCCATCCTCTGCAGTTTTCCCTGATCATATCTGCGTTGAGCCGGCCCGTGAGGCCTTTCCATCGCTGCTCGTTGCCCTCTATCCGGGTCATGGTGACGGCCACATTGAGGCGCCCGTTCTTCTCCGGCATAGCTTGCAGTTCCCCGAGAAACGGAGTCTCCTCGGGCGTCCTACTAGAGTAGAACAGGGTAATAACGTGTCCTGTGGGAGCGTCCGTGGCCTGCCGGCACATGGCTCGGAAGGGGGCAATGCCGACTCCTCCAGCGAGAAAGACAAGAGGCGTTTCTGTCTCCTTCGGCAGCGCAAGGGGACCGACAGCCTGCTCCAGCGATACCTCGGTCCCGGGCGGCATCTCCGCCATTGTCCGTTTCAGGGCGCTGTTGCTCAGTTTTGTCACGAAAATAAGCTCTCGCTCGAGGGGTGAGGATGCAATACTGAAGGGCCGGCGCAAGCCTCTGTCGTCCCGGAACCCCATGTCAGGGACAGAGAAAAGGCAATACTGGCCGGCGACGAATTGGTACCCTTCGGGTTTTTCCACGCGGAATACGGTCACATCCGCGGCAAGCCTTTCTCGATTGATGAACTTTGCACGGTAACCCATGGGCACCTCCTTGAGAGATTGCTCTTTTTCTTCTTCGTTCAAGTATATGACGGATGGACCGCCCTTGCTAACAAGGCGCTTCCCGCTCAAGGTCAAGAAAACCGGGGTACGGCTCTCCTTTTTCCCTAAAGGGAGCGCGAGTTCATGCAGACACTGACGCGGCGAAGCATTACTTTAATACGGGAGCGCGGCAGTAGCATGACGAGTCCGTGGACAGAAGGCGAAGCATGACGGACGAGAGCCATTCCCAAAGGAGCAAGAGATGACCTTTCAGCATGATATCGTCGTGATAGGTGCGGGGCTCGCCGGGCTGCGGGCTGCCGTGGAAAGCGCGACTTTCGCGGATGTCGCTGTGGTAAGCAAGGTGCTGCCGACCCGCTCCCACTCGGGAGCGGCCCAGGGGGGGATCACTGCAGCGCTTGGGAACGAAGGGGAGGACCATTGGGAATGGCACCTCTTTGACACGGTTAAGGGAAGCGATTATTTGGCAGACCAGGATGCCGTCGAGATCATGGTGAGGGATGCGCCGCGGGCGATCTACGAGCTGGAGCACATGGGCGTGCCCTTCAGCCGCACGGAGGAGGGGAAGATCGCCCAGAGGAATTTCGGCGGCCACACGAGAGACTACGGCAAAAGCCCGGTGAAAAGGGCGTGCCACGCGGCGGACCATACTGGCAGGGTTGTCCTCGATACGCTCTACGACCAGTGTCTCCGCCGTAACGTGCGCTTCTATGGGGAGCACTATCTTTTGTCCCTCGCCTTCGAAAAGGGACGCTGCGTGGGGGTGGTGGCTTACGACCTTGCCTCGGGGGCGCTGCTCTTTCTCCGTGCCAGGGCCGTACTTCTGGCAGCAGGCGGCTGCGGCAGAATCTACCGGACGACATCGAACGGGTTCGCCACGACGGGGGAGGTCTTCGACCTCGCCTATGAGCGGGACATTCCCCTTCAGGACATGGAGTTTGTCCAGTTCCATCCCACCGGGCTCTATCCCCTCGGAATCCTCATCAGCGAGGCAGCCAGGGGGGAAGGAGCCATCCTCCGTAACAGCCTTGGAGAAGCTTTCATGGAGCGCTATGCCCCGACGATCAAGGACCTTGCGGCCAGAGACGTCGTCTCGAGGGCCATTCTCACGGAGATCAGGGAAGGCCGCGGCATCGATGGAAAAGAGTACGTTCACCTCGACCTTACCCTTCTGGGGCCGGAGAAGATCAGAGAGAAGCTTTGGGAAATCGCCTCCTTTGCACGGATTTACCTCGGCATAGATCCTATCGTCTCGCCTATCCCCGTGGCGCCCACGTGCCATTACGTGATGGGCGGCATCCCCACGGATGGAGAGGGGAGGGTCCTTGCCGATGGGAGGAAGATCATTGTCCCCGCCCTCTATGCAGCGGGAGAATGCGCCTGCGTCTCCGTGCATGGGGCGAATCGGCTCGGATGCAACTCGCTTTTGGATCTGCTTGTCTTCGGCAGACGAAGCGGAGGGGCCATGAAAGAGGAGCTTTCAGGGACGCCCTGGTCCGATGTCGCCACGGTTGCCGTGGAAGGGACGGAGAAGATGCTTCGAGCCCTTCTCGACAGCACCGGGAAGGAGAGCGTCGACCCATTGCGCCGCACCATGCAGTCC
>CAYZAF010000216.1:0-3976 GCA_964476435.1 uncultured Syntrophaceae bacterium | reverse complement strand
ATTCTACTTCCGCGGGTCGCAATGCATGAAGTCGCCAACGGGTAACACGCCCTTATCCCAATGTTAGGTGGGTATCAAAGAGACAAGATTCCGTCCGCGGAAGGCTGTTCCTTCTCGATTCCCATCGCTAAAAGGTGCTGGGGTACCCGTCACGAGAAGACGAGCGAGTCGGTACCTATAGGCAAGCCCCGCACCTTCTTTAGGTGCGGGGGCTTCTCCCTAATCCACGCGAGTGATTCCGAGGCATATCTCCCTATTAGGGCGTTCCTGTTTGCGGGGTACCACATAGCAGAATCAAAGGGCAGGAACCCGCGGCCACCACCCTTATGGGGCCGCGGGTGGCTACGCAATCGAGCGTGAGCGAGTCTTTCCGTCTAGACGGGTCAGCACCGGAGGCGCGGCGAATCGGAAGGAATAGCCTTCGAAAGCGGACGGGGGCCTTGTCTTCGACGGTACTCTGGTCTCTTAGGGTACTCTCGTCTTTTGGGTGGACAAGTCTTCATGGTAAGCAAAAGAGATTCTGAAGAGAGGGAGCCGCCGATACTCGGAAGCGCTGAAGCGTTTCGGAAGGAATAGCCTTCTAAAGCGGACGGCTGCAATTGTCTTTGGCGGTGTTGTCTTTCAGGCAGTCAAGTCCTTGTGCCCAGGAAGGGAGACCCCCAAGGAGAAGATGCTGTCCCTATGCGGAAGCGCCTGCCCATTGGAAGAAATAGCCCTCCGAACGGACGGGTGCTCCCAAAAGTTAGGGAGGGGTAGCCATGCCGCGCTGGCCCGTTGCGACGGGCTCGGGGAGAGGAATATATTCTCTTAAAGGTGCGCACTTGGTTGGCTTTAAGAAGGGAGGGATGTATATGAAAGTTCCTTTGCAGGTCACCTTTCACAACATGTCGCGGTCGGAGAGCGTGGAGGCAAGGATCCGCGAGCGCGCGGAGAAGCTGGAGCGCCTCAGCGACCAGATCATGACCGGCAGGGTTGTCGTCGACCTGCCGCAGCCGCGTCAGAGGAAGGGTAAGGTATTCCATGTAAGGATCGATATAACGGTTCCCGGCCGGGAGTTGGTGGTAAACCGCGACCCTCTTCTCAACCATGCCCACGAGGATGTCTACGTTGCCGTGGAAGACGCTTTCGATGCCATGGAGCGGAAGCTCAGGGAGCATTCCCGGGAGATCCAGGGAGTGACGAGGTATGGCACAGGGGAGAACCGCGGCACCGTGGCAACGCTCTTCCCCGAGGAAGGGTACGGCTTCATAGCGACGAGGGACGGCCGGGACATCTATTTTCACAGGAACAGCGTGCTGAACAGCGGCTTCGACAGGCTGCGCCAGGGCATGGCTGTCCGCTTTGCCGAAGAGGAAGGGGAAAAGGGCCCCCAGGCGAGCACTGTCGAGATCGGGGGAGCTTGAGGCGGTCGACCTATCCTTCGACGTATCCTTTTCTTGCCTGCTTCAATATCCTCGTAGCTGCCATCTTGGAGACGACCACAATGTCCTCCAGGGGCAGGTACGAGTGGATGGAACGGTCGAAGAGGATCTTCATGGAAGGAGGGAAGTCCTGATCGCCTTCCCACAGAATGAAGGTGATCGGCACCCTCGGAAGGGCGAGCACCGTGAAGGAGGCGTCCCCGTACTCCTCCGCCTTGCCCCCGAGGGCAATCCCCGCATCGAGGAAAGCGTCCCTCGCGTAGCCGAAGGCAGAAAGGAGCGGCTTTGACACACGCCGCTCGAACACCGGTGAGTAAGTCCGGCACCCCGGGATGTCTTCGTAAGGGATGGGATCCACCCCTAGAACAGCATTACCCGAGGCATGGATGAGGTAGTGGAGGAGGACGATCTTTGTCGTGAGCGTCGTGCTCGATCCCTTATCGCTGGCAAAAGAGAAGCCCGGGATCGCGAGCTGGATGATCTCGTCGAAGACGGCCACGTCGATCAGACAGGCGCCGCTTTCAATGCGAAAACGCACCCCTGCCCTCATAAGCCGGTCCGGGAGGTCAGATTCGGCCAGTTGGGTGCAGGCGATCTCAAACGTCTTTCTGTAGGCTTTCTGTCTTACTAGTTCCACGGTCTTTCCCGCTCTTTGTATGCCTGACAGCCCCGCACGGATGGGGCCTCCTTCTCGCTCTCTCTCCCTTCGCCCTTTAGACAGCCGGCTTGCTCTCCCCTATGCGCCTTTTCACATCGCTTATCTTGGCAGCGTAGTCCTTGCTTTGGAATATCTCGGTTCCCATGACGAGGATCGTGGCGCCTGCGCCCGCTACCATGGCTGCATTCTCCGCTTTGATGCCGCCGTCCGCCCCCAGGTGTATGGGCCTTTTCGAGGCGTCGATCACGCGCCGGGCTGCGCGTATCTTTTCCGTCATGGACGGGATATAGGCCTGCCCACCGAATCCGGGATTGACGGTCATGATGAGGAGCAGGTCGATGAGGGGCAGCAGCTCTTCGACGATCGCGAGGGGGGTCCCTGGGTTCAAGGCCACCCCGGCCTTCTTCCCCAGCGATTTTATGAGGTCTATCGTCCTGAACAGGTGGTATCCCGTTTCGGCATGGATCGTGATCAGGTCGGCCCCCGCCTCCGCGAAGGCGTGGACAAAGGAGTCGGCGTGCTCTATCATGAGGTGCACGTCGAAAGGCAGGGCCGTGACGCCCCTCAATGCGCGCACCACCATGGGCCCTATGGTGAGGTTCGGGACGAAGTGGCCGTCCATGACATCCACGTGAATGAGGTCCGCGCCGGCGGCCTCGACGTCCTCTATCTCTTTCCCCAGGTGCAGGAAGTCTGCGGAAAGTATGCTCGGAGCAACGGAGACCTTCATTTCGACCCCTCCCCTGCCATCCGCACCTGGACCACCTGATCTTCGTCAAAGATGGTCTTGGGCTGGATAAAGGCGGTCCATTGCCCTCTGACCCATGCCAAAGGGCCAGCGGGCACGACCGAGTACTTGATCTGTTTCTTTTCCATCTCCTCAATGGCAGCGCCATACTCAGCACTCTTGATCTCCGGCATCACGAAGAACCGTTTCTCCCGGGCGCCGACGATGAGCGTCATGCCCCCTTCGTCGAGGATATTCTGCCCGCTCTGCGGCACCTGGGCGAGGACCTTTCCCACATTGTCGCTCGGCACGTAGAGCACCTTTTTCAGGGCCACGCCTTGATCGCGCAGGGCAGCTTGCGCCTCTTCGAGGGAGAGCCCGAGATACGAGGGAATCTGCACGAGCTTCGGTCCGTCGGAGACGACCACGGAAATGGTCCTCCCCGCCCTCACGAGAAGCGTGGGATCGGGCGTTTGGGCGAGGATCCGGTTATAGGGGACATCTTTCTTCTTTTCGTACTTCGTGATGAGCAGGGAGAGCCCCCTTTGGGCTGTAGCGGCTTTAGCCTCATCCACGTCAAGACCCACGACGTCGGGACAGAGGACGCTCGATTCGTCCTCCAGGAGGAACCTCACGGTCAGGGAAGTCGCCGTCACGAAGACCGCGCCGCTCGCCAGGGCAACGAGAAGGACCTTGAGCCACTTCATGGCTTCCTCAGGCAGGCGATGAAGAAGCCGTCCGCGCCCGTCTCGTGGGGAAGGGAAAGGAAATAGGGCGCGTCTGGAAAGGGGTGCGGGGGATGCTCAAGCGCGAGGATGAGAGTCTTCTGCACGCCCTCTACCACGTCGATCGTCTCTTCAGGCTCAAAGGAGCAGACGCTGTACACAAGACGGCCGCCGGATTTCAGGTTCTGGGACAAAGCCTCGATCATCTCCCGCTGCTGGACCCCGTGCCTTGCAATATCCGCCTCTTTGCGCCTCCATCTTATCTCCGGATGCTTCCTTACGATGCCCAGGGAGGAGCAGGGGGCGTCAAGAAGTATACTATCAAAGACCTCCTTTTTGAAGGGGTTTTTCGTCGCGTCCCCCTGGACGAGGTAGGATGCGCCTATCGACTGGAGGAGCCCTCTTTTCTCCAGGTCCATTGCGACGATCCGCACCTCCGGCCATA
>CAYZAF010000215.1:0-5004 GCA_964476435.1 uncultured Syntrophaceae bacterium | reverse complement strand
AGTCTGGAGTGGTAAACGGGTCAGCGCGTAAGCGCAGTGAATCGGAAGGAATAGCCTTCGGAAGCGGACAGTGGGATTATGCTGAGGGTCCTTTAACGTGCGGGTGTGCAAGTCTTTTCCATCAGATAGGAGAGAACCCCGCAGAGAAGAGGCTGCCCATACTCTCAAGCGCTTCAGCGAATCGGAAGGAATAGCCTTCGTAAGCGGACGGTGGGGTTATCTTTGAGCCAGTGCCGTCCTTCAGGCGGAGAAGGTTTTCGCTCACGCGACGATGGCCGCTTGACAGAACACTAGTACTTTATCTCCCTCAGGAAGAGCCCGTGGGGGGGCGCCGTGGGACCTGCATTCTCGCGCTGCCGGGATTCGAGGATCGCCTTGAACGCGTCGCTGTCGATCTTCTCCTGTCCCACGAGGAGCAGGGTACCTACGATGTTTCGCACCATATGTCGCAAGAACCCGGTCGCCTCGATGATCACGAAGACCATGGACCCTCGCGTGGCCATGCGTGCCTTCAATACTTCTCTCACGGGGCTTGCGTAAACCTCATCCTTCTTTTTGAAGGCCGAGAAGTCATGCTCGCCAAGAATGAGACCGAAAGTCTCCCTCATGGCAGCCAGGTTAAGCGAATACGGCACATGCAACGCGTAGCGCGCCAAGAACGGCGAATTGCAGGGCTGGTTGAGGATGCAGTACACGTAGACCTTGCTCTTCGCCGAATACCTGGCGTGGAACGAGGGGTCCGCGTCGCTGACCTCTTTCACGCGGATGTCCTGCGGCAAAAGGCCATTGAGGCCGCGGAAGAGGCCTCCGTTATCAATGCTTTTCAAGGTCGTGAAATTGGCCACCTGCCCCAGGGCGTGGACTCCCGCATCCGTCCTTCCCCCTGCGACGATCTTCACGCCGTGGTCGAGGATCCTCTCGACTACCGCCTTAAGGGTCTCTTCCACGGTGACGCCGTTCGGCTGAGACTGCCATCCGTGGTAGTTGGTTCCGTCGTAAGCGAGGGTAAGGCGAATGTTCCTCACGGCTTCCGATGATTGCGCCATCTTCCGATCACTCAAGGAATCTCATCCGTCCGCCAAGCCTCAAGGGCTCCTTCATGCTCCCTTTAGGTCTCCCCTCACAGGCTCGACGCGGCTTTCGGCTGGCGGGCGTGATTCATCTTCGAGGCGGGATCCTTGGGCTCCTTCCCGGCGTGATTGATCTTGTTTTCCCCAGCCTCCTTCTTTCCCGTCCCGTTCTTTTTCGGCGCCTCCGCTGGTTTCTTTGCCATGGCCTCGTACTCTTCCCGGAGGCGCATTTCCATCTCCATGCGGTCTTCCTCGAACTTCCTCTGGAGTGCCTCCCTTTCCAACTGCACCTTGGCGCTCAGCTCATCGAGCTCTCTTTTCAGGCCGACGATCTGTGCCTTGAGGTACTCGTTCTCTTCGTGGGCCACCTTGATTTCGTCACTGAGGCGCCTGTTCTCTTTTTCGTAGCTGTTGCACGAGCACAGGAGCAGGGAAAAAACGAGGAGCGCAAGTATCCGGATGTATGGCATGACGCCTTATTGTCCAAGATGCGCGCTCATTTGTCAATGGGTTCTTCTTATGATAAAGTATTGCTACAGTTGGCTTTCTCGGGCAGATTCCCTGGGTCGGCATATACACCTCACATGGGGCGTCGTACACAAGTCGGCGAGGTCATTGGTTTGCTGATTGACCCGAGAACATGGGCCCGGGGCCAGCCAGAGGGGATCTCAAAGAAGCTCTTAGGGAGCCTGCCGGGGTCTTCCATCCGGGTTAGCAGACTAGAGGAGATCATCGATGCCGATCACAGCCACCGTCATACCCATTGAAGACGAGATGAGGCGGTCCTACCTGGATTATGCGATGAGCACCATCATCGGCAGGGCCCTGCCCGATGTGCGCGATGGATTGAAGCCCGTGCATCGGAGAATACTCTATGCCATGTACGAGCTGAACAATACCCATGACAAGCCCTACAAGAAATCGGCGCGAATCGTCGGCGACGTAATCGGCAAGTACCATCCCCACGGAGATCAGGCCGTGTATGACGCCATCACCCGCATGGTCCAGGACTTCTCCATGCGGTACCCCCTTGTCGACGGACAGGGCAACTTCGGCTCCATCGACGGCGACGCCCCTGCAGCCATGAGGTACACAGAGGTGCGGCTCTCGAGGATCGCCGAAGAGATCCTCGCCGATATCGAAAAGGAGACGGTAGGGTTCAAGCTCAACTACGACGAGTCGCTGAAGGAGCCCACTGTCCTTCCATCGAGGATACCGAACCTCCTCATAAACGGCTCCTCGGGCATTGCCGTCGGCATGGCAACGAACATTCCCCCCCACAACATGAGCGAGATCATCAACGGCACCATCGCTTACATCGACAATCCCTCCATCACCATCGGCGAGCTGATGGGGCACATTCCCGGACCTGATTTCCCCACTGAAGCGATCATCTACGGCAGGAACGGCATCAAGGACGCCTACGAGACGGGAAGGGGCCACATTCTCCTCCGCGCAACGGCAGACATCGAGAAGAGCAAGAAAGACGGCAGGGAGGCCATTGTCATCACCCAGCTCCCCTACCAGGTGAACAAGGCGCGCCTTATCGAGAGCATCGTCGAGCTCGTAAACGACAAGAGGATCGAGGGCATATCGAACATACGGGATGAGTCGAACCGCGAGGGGATCAGGGTCGTCATCGAGCTGAAGAGGAACGAATACGCAGAGCCCATTCTCAACACGCTCTACAAGCAGACCCAGCTCCAGACGACCTTCGGCATCATCTTCCTCACGATCGTCGACAACGAGCCGAAATACCTCAATTTGAAGGAGATGATCAGCCAGTTCGTGGGCTTCAGGAAGGAGGTGGTGACGAAGCGATCCGTCTTCGAGCTGAACAAGGCGGAGGAGAGGCTCCATATCCTGGAGGGCCTGAAAATCGCCCTGGAGAACATCGACCGGGTGGTAGCCATCATCAAGGCTGCAAAGAACACGGAGGAGGCGAGGACCGGCCTCATGGACGCCTTTCAGCTCTCCGAGAAGCAGGCCCAGAGCATTCTCGACATGCGCCTTGCCCGGCTCACCTCGCTCGAGAGAACGAAGATTCTCGACGAGCTGACTGCCCTTCAGGCAGAGATTAAGAGACTGAGGGAGATCCTTCGGGACGAGAAGCTTCTCATGGAGGTCATCAAGACGGAGCTTCTCGAAGTGAAGGGCAAGTACGGCGGCGAGAGGCTCACGGAGATCGTGGACGAGCTTCCGGAGATCACCATCGAAGACATGATCAAGGAAGAGGACGTGGTGGTGACCATGACCTACGGGGGCTACATAAAGAGAACGTCCCTCGACCAGTACAAGCAGCAGCTCCGGGGCGGCAAAGGCAAGATCGGCATCGCGGTGCGGGAGGACGACTTCGTCAACCAGCTGTACATCGCATCCACCCATTCCTACATTATCCTCTTTACCACCGCGGGCAAGGCATACATCAGAAAGGTCCACACCATTCCCGAGGCGCCCCTCTCCTCCAAGGGCAGGCCGGTCATCAATCTCATCAAGGCGAACAGGAACGAGAAGATCACTGCCGTGACCCACGTGAAAGACTTCTCCGAAGATAAGTACCTCTTCCTCGTGACGCGCAAGGGACAGGGTAAGAAGATGAGCCTCTCCCTCCTCAAGCACATGAGGTCCGCAGGCATCAAGGCCATCGATCTGCCTGAAGACGACAGCCTCATGGATGTGCTCCCCCTCGCTGCAGGCCAGGAAGTGGTGCTCGCAACGAGAAAGGGCATGGCCATCAGGTTCAAGGAAGAGGATATCAGGTCCATGGGAAGGGCCGCCTATGGCGTGAGGGCCATCCGCCTCAGGAAGGGAGACGAGGTGGTCTCAATAGACGTGGTCACGGAAGCGTGCGCCGTTTTCACGGTCACGGACAAGGGATTCGGCAAAAGGGTCGATTGCTCGGAATACAAGGTCCAGGCCCGCGGCGGCTATGGTGTGATTAACGTCAGGTGCAACAAGAAGAACGGAGAGGTGGTGGGCCTGAAAAGGGTAGGCCAGAACGATGAGATCATCCTCGTCACCAACACGGGGAGGACGATCAGGTTCAACTCCACCACCGTGCCTATCCACAAGAGGGGCGGCATGGGCGTCAAGCTCATGGGCCTCAGCGCAGAGGAGGAAAGAATAAGCGGCGTCGGGATGATAAGCGAAGAGGAAGGAAACGAGGGGAACGGACAGCAGAAAGACGGTCAAACCCTCCCTGAATAGCTCTCTATAAATGGCCCTCCTGCAAGCGGCAGGGCATCCAATACACCGAGCGAAGCGAGCTTTGAGGGGGAGGCTCCGGTGGCTTTGCCGCTGGAGGGGGCGACGCGAGCCCCAATAAACGACATCGCGTCAAAATGGTACGTCCATGGATGTGGCAATAATCGGCGCGGGTGCGTGGGGAACGGCCTTTTCCATGCAGCTTGCGGGCAGGGGGCACTCAATCACGCTCTGGGTCTATGAGCCCGAGCTTTGCGCTATCCTGAAAGAGAAGAGGGAGAACGTCGCCTACCTGCCAGGTTTCAGACTGCCGGACGCCATATCGTTCACCGATGACCTCGGCTCGTGTGTGGCGTCAGCCGATACAATCGTCGTTGCCACCCCCTCTTTTGCCCTCAGACCCACCCTCGCGAGGGTCGCGACGAGGCTCAAGGGGAAGAAACTCCTCGTGCTCACCAAAGGCCTGGAGGCGCATACCCTCCTTACGATGAGCCAGGTGGCTCGGGAGATACTGGGGAGCCCCCTTCCGCTCGCCGTGCTCTCAGGGCCCTCCTTCGCCCAGGAAGTGGCGAACCGGGCCTTCACCTCCGTTGTCGTGGCGTCGGCCGATGGCGATCTCTCGCGGTATTTTCAGCAGATGAGCCATGACGAGCGGTTCCGCGTCTACACGAGCCAGGACGTGGCAGGGGTGGAGCTGGGGGGCGCCCTCAAGAACGTGATGGCCATCGGG
>CAYZAF010000214.1:0-5823 GCA_964476435.1 uncultured Syntrophaceae bacterium | reverse complement strand
GCCGCTGCGCAACATGGGGCTGCAAGACAGGGCCGAACGGTACGCCGCTTACCTCTCGAAGATGCTCCACAAAGCGGGCGCGGACAGCATCGTTGCCGCTTGTCCGGGCAGCGTCACCTATTTGACACAATCGCTGTCTGGGACCAGAATTGTTTCCCTCTATCGGCTGATGAGGGAGGCCGGTGTTCGGATAGCCGTAAAAGACCGCCTTACCGTACACGATTCCTGCCCGGATCGCCGTCCGCACGGCCCGCGCATCGGGAAAGACATAAGGGAAATGCTCGCGGGCAATGATGTTGTCGAGATGGAACACCACGGGAAAGAATCGATCTGTTGCGGTTCAGGAGGTCTCGTGTCGTTGGTCGATCAGGATCTCTTTCTCGGGAGGGCGAGAAGGCGCATGGCGGAGGCCGAAGCGGTGGAGGCGGCACGCGTGGTCACTGCCTGCATGACCTGCGTCTACACGCTATCCCAGGTATCGGCGCCCCGCAGAGTGAGCCATTTCCTCGAGCTCCTCTTTGGCATCCCCGTCAACCAGGACGAAATCCTTGATAATCTTTACGCGATGTGGAACGGAGAACAAGGGGACGCCAATCAGGATCGCCTGCTCGGGGCGCGTTGCTTCACCTCCTGGAGGGGTTGAGACATTGGTCGAGAAAACCCTGAAGAGGACTCAAAGCCTCTGCCCTACATGTTTGAAGGTCATAGATGCATCGGTTGTATCTCGGAGCAGGGCCGTTTATCTCGAAAAGATCTGTCCGGAACACGGGGCCACTACGCTCAGAATATGGCCGGACGTCGATCATTACCAATGGATCATGTCGTTTGACTTTCCCCCGGTGCCCCCTCGACTCACCATTAGGTCGGGAAGGGATTGCCCCCACGGCTGCGGTCCGTGCGCGCACCACCTGAGAAGACCGACCCTCGTAGAGATTGAAGTGACGAGACGATGCAACCTGCGCTGCCCTGTCTGTTTCATGTCGGCGGAAGACAGCCAAGCGGATTTGAGCCTCGAAGCGCTTCGATCGATGTATGCGTCAATTTTAGAAGAGATTGGGGACGTCCCCCTTCAGATTACCGGCGGAGAGCCGACCGTGCGGCGCGACCTGCCGGATATCATCCGCCTCGGACGTTCCGTGGGATTCTCGGCTATCGAGATTAACACCAACGGATTAGCCATTGCTGGCCAGCCCGGTCTCCTCGCGTCGTTGAAGGAAGCCGGGGCCACCGGAATATACCTACAATTCGACGGCCTCACGGCCGGCGTTTATTCTCGCCTTCGAGGAGTCAATCTCCTGGAGGAAAAACTGAAGGTCGTCGAGTGTTGCAGAAAGACGGGCATCCAGGCTGTGCTGGCAATGACCGTGATCAGGGGGCAGAACGACGATCAGGTCGGCGCCGTCCTCGATTTCGCCCTGCAGAACATAGACGTGGTGGCAGGGCTCGCACTTCAGCCGGCCTTTATCTCCGGTCGCTTTGAGGTAGGGGAGCGCGAACCCTTGACCATGGGCGACGTCATCTTTCTTCTCGCCCTGCAGAGTGGTGGTCGGATAGACCCCTTTGACCTTTGGCCCCTAGGCTGTTCCCACCCTTTGTGCTCTGTCGGCACCTATCTGGTGCACAAGGAAGGCAAGGGCTTTTTTCCTGTCTCTCGGTTGATCTCGCCCAAAGATTATCTGCGAGAGTTCAGACCGGACAGCCCTCAAGGCGCGGTCTTCGCCGATATCCTTGATCAAAGGCATGAATGTGACGGCAAAGGACTTTCGGTCGTTATCATGAATTATATGGATGCCCGCACCATGGATCTTCATCGGCTGCGCGAATGCAGCATGACCGTCAAGACACCGGACGGGGGAACGGTCCCATTCTGCTTATACCACCTGACGAATGTGAAAGGGGAGAGGGGTTACGAAGAAGCGTTTGTAAATGGACCATACGCCGCCCGCAACGAGAGAGGTCTCCATGGAGGGTAGGAGGATCATCCGGAAGACGGTCTGCGGCTTGTGCGGATATCTCTGCGGTCTATCGGCCCGGATCGAGGACGGCAAGATCCTTGAGATCGAGCCTGATCCCAGCCGCTTTCCTTACGACGCGACCATTGTCAGGGGCTGCGCCCGGTGCCGGCACAACCTGGAGCTCCTCGATCATCCGACGCGTGTCAACTATCCCGTGAAACGCGTGGGCGAGAGGGGTTCCGGCCAATGGGAACGCATTACGTGGCGCCAGGCCCTTGACGATATTGCGCTACGACTCCATCGACTCAAGGCGATCCACGGTTCAGAGGCTCTGGCTACCAGCATCGGCGGGCCGCATACTGCCTACTGGCCGCTCCATCGCTTTATGAGTCTTTTCGGCAGCCCGAATAATATGGGTATCGGGCAGATGTGCTGGAATCCCGCCATTTGGGCGAATACCGTCACCTTCGGCTGGCCCGTTGAGAATGAGCTGGACCCGAAAACAACATCGTGCGCGATACTCTGGGGCGCGAATCCGGCGGAATCCGATAATTCCCTCTTCTGGCGCAATGTCATGGAGTACAGCCGCACCGGTTCCCCATTGATCGTCGTGGACCCCCGTCGAACCCATACGGCCCTTCGCGCAACCCACTGGCTTTCGATCAGGCCGGGGTCGGACTGCGCCCTGGCCCTTGGCCTTCTCCATGTCATCGTCGTTGAGAACCTCTATGACCGCGCATTCGTCGAAAAATGGTGCGAGGGTTTTGAGGCCTTGGAGCGTTACATCGAGCCATACACGCCTGCCGCCGTTGAGGGCGTGACAGGCATTGACGCAGTCCTAATCAGAAAAACTGCTTCGCTCTATGCCCGTTGTTCCCCCGCCGCCTTGATTACCGGCCGCGCCATCGACCAGATCGGGGCAAACAGCTTTCAAACCCACCGGGCCCTTGCCCTGCTCAGGGCAATCACCGGAAATGTCGACCTTCCTGGCGCGTCCCACTTGGCGGAGAGGCCCGACCTCGTGCCTGAAATAGACATGGAACTGAGCGATCGAATCCCTGACAGTCAACGGCGAAAACAGCTCGGCGGAGATCGCTGGGCAATGCAGTCTTACCGGGGTTATGATCTGATCAACCGCTATACCATCAGGGCAAGCAAACGTTTACCCATGCGTTATCTCACATCTGTCCATCCGAATCTGGTCTGGCAGGCCATGCTGAAAGGAGATCCATATAGGATTCGCGCCATGATCGTTATGGCCAGCAACCCTCTTCTGGCCCAAGCCGACTGCCGCTTGATCTACGAGGCCTTGAAGAGCCTCGACCTGCTCGTCGTCCTTGATCTCTACAAAACTCCAACAGCCATGCTTGCCGATTATCTGCTGCCCTTGGCGGGAAGCCTCGAGCGCCCGATGATGCAAACTAACGCCGGAACGGACAATATCGCTTATGGTGGGGAGGCCGCCGTCGAACCGCTTCACGAGCGTCGCGTCAACTTTGATTTCTGGCGCGGTCTGGCCGGACGAATGGGCCAGGAAAAGGATTGGCCCTGGCAGACCTATCGGGAAAGCCTCGACTATGTGCTCTCTCCTCTTGGCATATCGTGGCGCGAGTTCTGCGAAGCCGGACTCTACTGCCCGCCCAAGTCGTACCGGAAGCACGAAGGGATGGACCCCGTCAACGGGCACTCTACCGGCTTTGCGACCCCCAGCGGGAAGATCGAGATCCGCTCGGAAATACTGGATCAACTAGCCAATCAGGCTTTTCCTGTGTGCCGGACGCCATCGCTCCCGGATAGCGACGCCTATCCGTTGACCCTCATCACGGGCGCCAGGAAACAACCTTATTACGCATCCGCCTTCCGCCAAGTGACCGCCTTCCGACGGCTGCACCCTGAGCCGCTGGCTGAAATAAGCCACGGAACGGCGGACAGATTACGCCTGACCGAGGGAGAGCTGGTCTGGGTGGAATCCCCCTATGGAAAGGCCCGCTTTAAGCTGAAGGAAGCAGAGATGCGGGACTACGTGGTGAGCATAGAGTTTGGGTGGTGGTATCCAGAGCGGAAGAACCAAGAACCGGAAATGGGAGGGATCTGGACTTCAAACGCCAATCTGCTGACCAACGCGGATGCAGACAAATGCGACAACGTCATCGGCCAATGGGTGCACAACGGGTTCCCATGCCGGGTTTATCCGGCCTTCGAAAACCCATTATCCCATCTGGGCGAAAATAGGGAGAATACCGCACAATGAACGCCAGGAAACACGCTTTCATGCTTTTTACCAAGGCCCCAATAGCCGGATTGACGAAAACAAGGTTGACTCAGGACCGGGGCGGATTTCTCACTGCGCAGGAGGCGGTCGATCTCTACGAGGCGACCATGTTGGACGTAGCCGAAATCGGCCACGAGGCGCTGGAACAGCTTAACGAAATTGCAGCGGCCGGTGAGGCCGATGGGCAGAAAGACCGCTACGACTTCGTCGTCTGTTCGTCGCCTGAATCGGAAATCGGTCGCTTGAAGGCTATTTTTGAATCATCGTGCCCCTGGCCAATCCAGTATCTTGTCGATCACGGGCGGAACTTCAACGAGCACTTTGATCACGGCTTTAAGCAGTTGTGGAGACTCGGCTACCATTCGGCAGTTTCCATCGGGGGAGATCTGCCCTCAATGCCCGTCTCGCACATCATTCGGGCCTTTCAGTGGCTCGCCTACTTTGATGACGCTTTTTCGACCGGTGGCCTCGTCCATTGCCCGTGTCAGGCCTGCGGCGTCTCGCTGGTCGGTCTCACCGAAACGACTCCTATGGATTTCGACGGGGTGTTCTACAATCCTGACGGCACTCCTGCCCTTGATGCCCTCGTCGCCCTTTCGGAAACGCGGGGAATTCCTTTGGCCGCCCTCGATCCTGTATCCGACATAGACAGCGCGGAGGACCTCGCCCATGCCCTGTCTCTGGCCCGCTCGCACGCATACGCGAGCCGGTTCCAGCCGGACGTTATGGCGCCGAAGCGGCTGCTGCGGTGGGCAGACTCCGCACGTCTTGTAGTTACCACGCCGCCAAATATGGAATACGACCCCAGGGAGGCAATAGATGCCTGAAATCGAAATAGATACGACACGCTGTATCGGCTGCTCCCAATGCGTTGATTTTTGCCCGGTGGAGGTCTTCGATCTCGTAGAGACGGATGGAGTCAAAGGCCGATTTGTCGCTCGGCCGAGCCGCCAGGAGAAGTGCTGGGCCTGCGACACATGCGCAGGACAGTGCCCTACAGGGGCCATTTATGTCAGGGAGACCGAGGCGGAAATGGGGGTTTCAAAAGAAGAATGCAAGATGATAGCCCCAGCCATTGGCGATGCGGAGCGTTTTCTTTACGCCGATTGGCACCGGGTCCTGAGGGACATTCTCGGTCTTCGCTGGTATCCGGTCGCCGTTTCCCTCATCCCGGCAGGCAGCGCCATGCCTGATGTACCTATGCCCCCAGTAAGACTTCGCCACTGCCAATCGATCATGGCAGCTCGCCGTGGTTACTCGTTCTTGATGACGCCACGTTGGCATGCGTGTCCCGACGGAACTCATATTCTCGGCATCACGGAAATCCCTCCAAAATTGGCGAGCGGCGAGCTTTATCTCCGGTTCGGCAAAATTGATTCGATCGAAGCGGCCCGTCAAATGGTGAAAGAGCGTCCGTCTTTGCCGGGCCGTTCCATCGCAGCTTCCGTGGTGACACCGCTGAAAGACGCTGTTTGCACGCCGGATGTTGTTGTCGTCATCGCCAATCCGGAACAGTCCATGTGGCTCTGCATGGCCGCGTCATACTATTCGGGTCGTCGCTTCGATTTCAAGGTCAGCGGCTACAACTCCTTATGT
>CAYZAF010000213.1:0-2359 GCA_964476435.1 uncultured Syntrophaceae bacterium | reverse complement strand
AAGGCCTTCAGCTTGGTCCCGAAGGGACGTCACGAGATTCATATCTGCATGGGCACTGCCTGCCACGTTCGCGGCGCGCCTCGCGTGCTCGACGCGGCGCAAGAGCTGACCGGCATCAAGCCCGGAGAAACGGACCTGGATCTGAAGTTCAGCCTGCAAACGGTCAACTGTCTCGGTTGCTGCGCTTTGGGACCGGTCCTGGAAATAGACGGGAAGACCCACGGCAAGATGTCGCCGGCCGAGATGGCGAACGTGTTAAAAAACTACGATTAGGAAAAGAATATGGCGCGGATCAAGACACCTGTCGAATTGGAAGAACTCAGGAAGAGCATCCTGTCGACGAGAGACCCGAATAAACCCTGCATCACCCTCTGCTCCGGATCTGCATGCAACGCTTCCGGTAGCTTGGAGGTCGCCGCCAGTATCGAAGAGGAGATCGCAAAACAGGGCCTGGGTGCCGAAGTGGACGTCAGGAGGACCGGATGCCACGGCTATTGCGAGAGGGGCCCTATCATCGTCATTCACCCCGAAAAAATATGCTATTTCCAGATAAAGCCCGAGGATATCCCTGAGATCATCTCCCAGACCATAAAGGAGAAGAAGGTCATCGAGCGCCTCCTCTACACGGACCCCGCCACAGGGGAGAAGATCGTCTACGAACATGACATCCCCTTCTACAAATACCAGAAGCGCCTTGTTTTCGGCTCCAACGGCAGCGTCGATCCCAAGAGCATCGACGACTATCTGGCAATCGGCGGCTATTCCGCACTGGCCAAGGTACTCTCCGGGATGACCCCGGACGCGGTACTGCAGGAAGTCAAGAAAGCAAACCTGAGGGGGCGCGGAGGCGGCGGCTTTCCCGCGGGGACCAAGTGGGAAGGCTCTCGCAACGCACCGGGCGAGATAAAGTACGTGATCGTCAATGCAGACGAGGGGGACCCCGGGGCCTACATGGACAGGAGCCTTCTCGAGGGGAATCCCCACGCAGTCCTCGAGGGGTTGACCATCGGGGCCTATGCCGTGGGCTCCCACGAAGGCTATATCTACGTTCGGCAGGAATACCCCCTGGCAGTAGAGAATGTCTTTACCGCTATCAGGCAGGGTGAGGAGTACGGCCTTCTCGGCAAGGACATCCTTGGCTCGGGATTCGATTTCAAGGTCATCGTCCACCAGGGGGCGGGCGCCTTCGTCTGCGGTGAATCGACCGCCCTTATGACGGCGTTGGAAGGCAGGGCGGGAGAGCCAAGACCAAAGTACATCCGCTCCAACATCGTGGGCCTCTGGGGCAGACCCAGCGTCTTGAACAACGTGGAGACTTGGGCCAATGTGCCCCTTGTCATCAATAAAGGGGCCGACTGGTTTACGCAATATGGAACCGAGAGCAGCAAGGGCACGAAGATCTTCTCCCTCGTGGGCAAGATAACGAACACCGGCCTCGTGGAAGTGCCCATGGGCACGCCCCTGAAGGATATCATCTACCAGATAGGCGGCGGAATCCCCGGGGGCAAGAAGTTCAAGGCAGTGCAGACCGGGGGCCCTTCGGGCGGATGCATCCCGGAGGAGCTGCTCGATCTGCCGGTGGGCTTTGATGAGCTCACGAAGGCCGGCTCCATGATGGGCTCCGGTGGGATGATCGTCATGGACGAAGATACGTGCATGGTCGATGTGGCCAGGTACTTCCTCGACTTCCTCACCGATGAATCGTGCGGCAAGTGCGTACCGTGCCGTGAAGGTATGAGACAGATGCTGAAGGTGCTCACGAGAATCACCAAAGGAAAGGGGAAGGAGGGCGACATAGAGCTTCTCGAGGAGCTGTCGGAGACCGCCCAAGAAGCAGCCCTGTGCGCCCTGGGAAAGAGTTCTCCCAACCCCTTCCTGAGCACGCTGAAATACTTCAGGGAGGAGTACGAGGCGCACATCAACCAGAAGCGCTGCCCGGCCCTGTCGTGCAAGGAGCTCATCGCCTTTCATATCGACCCGGAGAAGTGTCAGGCGTGCACGACGTGCGCGAAGAAGTGCCCATCCGATGCGATCATTGGCGGCAAGAACCTCATCCACATCGTCGACCAGGCGAAGTGTACGAAGTGTGGAACCTGCTTTGAGGTTTGTCCCCCTCGTTTCCGCGCGGTGAGGAAGATTTCCGGCGAGCCGGTGCCGGCCCGCATCGCCGAAGAAGCGAGAACCATAACGAGGAAGAGTAAAGAAAAATGAGCGAAATCCTCTTGAAGATCGACGGGAAAGAAGTCAAAGCAAAGGAAGGGATGACCGTCCTCGAGGCAGCACGGAGCGCCGGGATATCGATTCCAACCCTGTGTCATCACGAGAAACTGGAGCCCTACGGGGGCTGTCGTCTTTGCAT
>CAYZAF010000212.1:0-3937 GCA_964476435.1 uncultured Syntrophaceae bacterium | reverse complement strand
CGACGCTCCCCTTCAGGAGCACCCTCGCCATGGAGGACGAACACGACGTCGAGTTGGCGCACGCAGCAATCGATGTCCTGATCGAGCGGGCGTCGCGGCTGGCTGCCTCCGTTATGGCGGCAGCAGCGGTCAAGACCTCTTCAGGATACGATATCTCCTCCGCCGTTGCTATCACGGTGGAGGGCTCGACGTATCACGGTGTTGACGACCTTCGCGCCAGATGCGAGGCTCACCTTTACCACGTGCTGACGACGCGCATGGGAATTCGTTACTACCTTGTGAGTATTCCGGACTCAGTGCTTGTAGGGTCCGCGATCGCCGGCCTGCTGTGAGAGCAGGGGTGTCGACCGGACTGGAGAGATGCGGCTATGAGGCCTCATTCTTGGCGCGTCGGAGGACGAAAGCGCGACATTGGGAGCCGCACGGTGCGAAAGGAGGTGTATTGGGATCATAGAAAGAGGGAGGCGAAAATGTATACGCAGGCGCATGGGAAATCCGAAAGAGAGGAGGAGACAACATGAAGGGACTATTTGGTAAAGGTAGTATGATTATCCTCACGATCCTTTTGGTTTTCGGGCTCGCTTTCAGCGTCGAAGCCCAGACCAAGAAACCGCCGGTAGTCGGTATCAGCACTGGTTCGTCGGGAACATCGTGGCGGAACATCATGATCGACGCCTTGCAGCAGGTCGGCAAGGAGTATAAGGCGTCCGGGAAGATCGCCGATTTCAAGATCGTCAACAACGTGACGAACGGGGATGCGACGGAACAGGCCAATATCATCCGCGACTTTACCTCCAAGGGCGTAAACATCATCCTGGTCAACCCGAATTCGCCCGACGCCCTCAACGGGGTCATTAAAGAGGCCCAGGATGCAGGCATCCTCGTCGTGTCCTTCGACGCGACCGTGACCGCGCCCAACGTCTTGAACGTAACCCTCGATCACTACGCCTGGGAAACAAAGAACGTCGAATTCATCGCCTCGACGCTGAAGGAAGGGAACGCCATTCAGATCTACGGCCTTGACGGTCATCCCGCCAACAACGAGCGGATCAGGGCTACTGCCGACGTGCTCAAGAAGTACCCGAAGATCAAGCTGATCGCCAACACCACCGGCTATTGGGACCAGACCAAGGCCAAGGAAGTGGCTACCCAGATCATCGGCTCCGGTCAGAGGATAGACGCCGTCATCACGCAGGACGGCGAGGCGTACGGCGTCCTCTCCGCGTTCCTCGACGCGGGCAAGTTGCCAAAGGTTATGTTCGGCGATCCGGGAACCGCTTTCTTCAAGGAATGGAAGAAGCTCCGCGACAAGAAGGCCGACTTCAAGGCCTGCACACAGCCGAACCCGCCCGGAATTGGCGGGACCGGGTTCCGCATGGCCCTTGCGCTGTACAACGGGAAGCAGTTCAAGCCGGGCGTCCTCAAGAACAACACATACTTTTACAAGGTCGGCATGTTCATCACAGACAAGAACTTCGACGAGGGATGGGCGTTGTTGAAAGACAAGCCGGACGACTATCTCCTCAGCGAGATCATGACTGAAAAGACCCTGGCCGGCCTCCTGCAGTAGCGCAAAGGTTCGGTTACTAGCGTATAATGTATCATCCTCGGGGGCGGGTAAGGAATTCCCCGTCCCCGATGCTTGCCATTTAGGAGGAGCCGCCCACGGAGACTGCTACTGTCCTTGCGGCAACGGGAATAAAGAAGAGGTTCGGCGGCGTAGTCGCTCTCTCGAACGGCAACTTGACGTGCACCGCGGGCCGGATCACCGGCCTTCTCGGCGCCAACGGATCAGGCAAGAGCACGATCTCAAAGATCATCGTGGGCGTCTACAGCGCGGACGAGGGCGACATCAGATACCGGGGAAAATCAATAAGGTTCCGGAACCCGGACGAAGCCCGCAAAGAGGGCATCGCCATGGTCTATCAGAACCTCAGCCTCGTCGGCGATCTCAAAGTCTGGCAGAACATTGTGCTGGGCAAGGAGAGGCGGAAGGGTTTTTTCCTGAACGACCGCGCAGCGCGCGACCTTTCGAGGTCCATTCTAGAAAACCTTCTGCCCGGCATGGACATCGAGCGGATGGTTTTCGACCTCAGCCCCGGAGAGATGCAGATCGTCGAGATCGCAAAAGCCATTGCCTCGGACCCGAAGCTCCTCATTCTCGACGAGCCGACCTCGGCCCTGGAGAAGACAGAGGTGAAAACCCTCATGCGCCACATGCGCGAGCTGGCCGATTCCGGCGTGGCCATCACCTTCACCTCACACCGGCTCTGGGAGGTCATGGAGATTTGCGACGACGTCACCGTCTTTCGCAACGGCGAGAACGTCGGCGTCGTCGATTTCGCCAAAGAGGGCAAACGGCAGGAGCAGCTCGTCCAGCTCATCACGGGCAAGTCGGACAAGGAGCAATTCATCAAGGCGTGCAGCACCGTCCGTTGCGAGGAGAGCCTCCTCGCCGTCCGGAACCTCCGCTGCGGCGACGTGCTTCGCGACATCTCGATCGACCTGAAGCGCGGCGAGATCCTCGGCATCGGGGGGCTCGCGGGGCAGGGCCAGCAGGAACTCCTTTTGGCCCTCGCAGGCGCCTTAAGGGGTGCAACCTGCGAGGCAGAGGTGAACCATTCTCCCGTGCGCCTGACGAGCCCCAAAAAGGCGATAGGGAAGAAGATTCTCCTCGTGCCGGGAGACCGCGAGCAGGAGGGACTCTTTTCCAAGCATTCCGTGTTCAACAACATCGCCTTTCCCAAGGCGCCGCTGAAGGGGGCTCCCCTCTTTACCCCCAAGAAGCGAAGGACCGAAGAATGCGAGGCCGCGACCAGAGCCCTGTCGATCGTTACCCACGACCTCGACGACCCCGTCAATACCCTTTCCGGAGGGAACCAGCAGAAGGTAGTCGTGGGCAAGTGGCTCTCCTTCGACGCCGACGTGCTCCTCCTCGCCGATCCTGCAAAGGGCGTCGATGTAGGGGCAAAGCGCGACCTCTATGCCTACATCGCCCAACAGGTGAAGGAAAGGCAGATGGGTGTTATCCTCTATGCGAGCGACAACGAGGAATTAATCGAATATTGCGATCGCGTCCTCATCATGTACGAGGGTCAGATCGTCGCATCACTGGAGGGCGACGAGATAAGCGAAGACAGAATAATCGCCGCTTCCATGCGGGTGGCATAGGAGAGGAAGAGGGCGCCGTAGCATCGGCAGCGGAAAGAACCATGAACGGTCGCAGCGCAGCGGTGAAAAGATATGTGGCCCGGCCGGAGTTCTCTGTCCTCATCATCCTTGTCATGATGCTGGCCATCGCCGCCGCGCTTCAGGCGAACTTCTTCGAGCCAAAATCGATCGTGAGGAACATGAACGCCTTCGCCCCTCTCATCCTTCTGGCGATGGGACAGGCGATCATCATCGTATCCGGAGGCATCGACCTTTCGACGGGCGCCGCCCTCTCTCTCCTCACCTGCGTGCTCACCTCCGTCATGAAGCGGGGCGACCCTGTGACAGGCGTTTACGCGCTGCTCATCGCCCTCGTCGTGGCCATCGCGACGGGTGCCGTCAACGGCGTCGGCATCGGGTACTTAAGAATACCGCCGGTGATAGTGACCTTCGCGACGAGCTTCATCTGGCTCGGCGCCGGCCTCTTCCTGCGACCAACCCCCGGCGGCGAGTCCGTCCCCTGGTTCAAATGCTTCTACGACTTAAGCGGCATCGCCGGCGCCCCCGTTGCCGCGAAGCATCTAGCTGCCATCCTCCCTCCCGCCTTCTGGCTCATCGTCATCGGGGTCTTACTCTGGGCATTCCTGAAAAGGACGAGGACGGGTCGATACTTCTACGCGGTGGGGTCCAACAACGACAGCGCATTCGAGAGCGGCATCAATACGGCTCGAGTGCAGATGTATGCGTCCATAGCCAACTCGATATTCATTTTCTTGGCGGCCCTCTT
>CAYZAF010000211.1:0-7728 GCA_964476435.1 uncultured Syntrophaceae bacterium | reverse complement strand
GGTGAACACCATGGGCATGGCGGTGCTCGAGAGGACGAGGGAGATAGGGACGCTGCGGGCCCTCGGCCTGAAGAAGCGGGGCGTGTCGCTCCTCTTCGCCCTGGAGGGGGGGTTGTTGGGACTTATCGGGAGCATCATCGGCACCGCACTCCATGTGGTCGTGTGGGCAGTGGTGCGACGTTTCCCGCCGACGTACACGCCTCCCGGCTTGTCCACGCCTGTGCCGCTCACCATTGACCTCGTGCCGCAGGCGGTGGCGACCCTCGTCATCTGCCTCATCCTGCTTTCTTTAGCCGCGGCGATCATACCGGCGAGGCACGCGGCCAAGCAGAACGTGGTAGCTGCCCTCGGCCACACATAACGACTAGGAGGAGAGAGATGAACGACCTGATCAAAAGACCATACGCAATCGTGCTGGGCCTGGCCTTTCTCTGGTGCCTGCCGGCTTTCTCTGTGCCCCTCCACGCGGAAATGAGCCCGAAAGAGATCCTTGTAAAGGCGGACGAGGCACGGGGCAACCTGGAAGGCATGGAATGGGAGATCGACATCGCTTCCGTCGAGGGAGGACGCCAGCAGGAGCGGCTCTTCCTGGTGAAAGCGCGCACCTTCAATTCCCTCGCCGAAATCCTTGCGCCGGCGAACGTAAGGGGAGAGAAGATACTCATGCTCGACCGGAACATGTGGTTCGCAAAGCCGGGGCTCTCCAAGGCAGTGCCCATATCCCCCCGCCAGAAGCTCATAGGCGGTGCGTCAAACGGCGACATCGCTTCGACGAACTACGCGGGCGACTATAAGGTTGTCCGTGCCACAGACGACGAGTTCAACGGAGAGCCCTGCTATCTTTTCGACCTGGAGGCAGTGGACAAGAAGGCCACCTACGACCGCATCAAGTACTGGATATCGAAGGAGCGCCTCGCAGGGGTGAAGGCGGACTTCTACACGGTCTCGGGAAAGCTCTTCAAGACCGCGACTTTCGAATACGAGCACACCGTCGCCGTCAACGGAGCTGTGAGGCCCTTTATCTCCAAGATGATCATCACGAATGCGGTCATGAAGGAGGATGTCACTACCATGCGGTATAGCAAGGCCAAATTCGGCCACGTGCCCGATTCCACATTCAACCTCAACCTGCTCGTCAAATAGGGGGTCCGGCCGTGGCCTGGAGAGGATGGACAAAAAGGCGCACGATCTTTCTCGCAATCCTCTTTGCAGCAAGTCTCGCAAACATGGCAGGGAAAGGGAAAGCCGAAGAGACTCCTGCGCCTGCCGAAAAGCCCGTCTCTTTCCTTGGGCAACATTTTTCGTATGACCTGAGGATTCTCTCTTTCGGCGTGGTCCAGCAGCCGACAGACTCTACCCAGAACCCGTCGAACAATTTTCTCCAACTCCAGCGCTACATAGGAGACGGGGAGCTGCGGCCCGATCTGCGCCTCAGTCTCGACAACCTGGACCTGAGCGCCAAGCCGAGGGCGAGGCTCGATTACAACGCGTGGGAGGACGGCTCGCGCCGAGGAGATTCCGAATGGGAGCACGACTTCTTCGTGAACGAGTGGCTCGCCAGGGTCAAGGTGCGGGAGAACCTCTTCGTCTCGTACGGAAGGGAGAATCTCCAGTGGGGTCCTTCCTACCTCTTTTCCCCTTCGAACCCCTTTTTCCAGGACAATGGCCGCCGCAACACGTACCTTGAGGTGCCGGGCATGGACTTCGGACGCCTCGTCTGGATACCGGGTGCCGCCTGGTCCCTCTCCTTCATTGCCAACACAGATCCGGGTCTCAACAAGACGACCGGCCCGGGAGCGTTCCTCTCGGCCACCCCGCCCCCTCCCTTTGAACGTACCTACACAATAAAGGCGGATTACACGGGCAAGGAGGCGTATGCCTCGCTCATCCTTTCGAGGAGGGAGGATGCCGAGAACGTTCTTGGCTTCTTCGGGGGATGGACTGTCACGGATGCGATCCTCCTCTATGCAGAGGGCGCGCTTACGCAAGGCAGCATAGGACTCTATCCAGTGGAGGAGCGCTTCTCCCCCTTTGGCGCATCCATGGAGACAACCGAGAAGCACGCTTCGACCCTCGACCCTACCATCCTGCTGGGCGCATCCTACACATTCGAGTCGAAGGGCATACTCACCCTTGAATACGCCTACTACGGCCCTGGATACAATACGGAGGATGCCGAGACCTACGACGCTTTGAGACGGCGAGGGGCGCAAAGTTTCTCGTTGGGGGGCCCGCTTGCCGGGCTCGGTATGGAGACCCTGGGGCAGACGGCGCAGACGGACTTACGGTTCCTGCGGAGGAACTACGCCATGCTCCAATACACCCAGACCAACATCCGGAACAACATAGACCTCACCTTCCGGTGGGCGCAAAACCTCGACGACGGATCGGGCCAGCTCACCACGCTCTTGTCGTACTCCCTGGGAAAGCACGTGGAGCTTTTCTCCGTGGCCACCTTCGCGGCGGGCGGCAAAAACACGGAATTCGGGAGCTTCCTCGATTACCAGGTGATGGTCGGCTTGGAGTATACTTTCTAGGAGAGACTGGCATGGACGACATAGACGCGCAACACGTGAAGGAATCCTGGAAGCGCCACTTCAGCATCAGGCACTTTTCGGTGGAGCTCGTCTATGTGCTTATCATAGACACTTTGATCGCCGCCTTCCTCTCTGCGACCGGCATCTCGCACCCCTTCCCCGTCAATCTCGTTATGTCGCAGTGCTACGGCCTCTCCATCTTCGCCATCATATCCCTGCTCCTTTGGGCATTCAAGCCCCGCGGAAAGGTCGCATCCATCATCCTCATCGTGGTAATCGGCGTGGTCAGCGGGGAAATCATCGGAAGATTCTTCGCCATCTTCATCCTCGAGCAAGCCTTCTCGATCACCCTCAGACAACAAAGGGCGGACATCCTCCAGACCATTGTCCTTGTCGTGGCCTTTGGCGCCGCGGTAAGCTACTTTTTCTACTCCAAGGCACGGCTGAAGGCTGACAGAGAGATCATCCAGCGGGAGAGGATCACGCGCCTGTCGAGCGAAAAGGAGGCGCTCGAGACGAACCTCAGGCTCCTTCAGGCGCAGATCGAGCCTCATTTCCTCTTCAACACCCTCTCGAACGTCCTGAGCCTCATAGACACGGACCCGGGGAAAGGCAAGGCCATGCTCTCGGACCTCATCCGCTACCTGCGCACGTCCCTCTCGAGGACCCTTCATGCCACAACCACCCTGGGACAGGAGATGGAGATGATCAGGGCCTACCTGTCCATCCAGCAGGTAAGGATGGGCGAAAGGCTCGGCTTCGCGATCGACTTGCCCGAGGCCCTTGCCGAATGCCCCCTTCCCCCCATGCTCCTCCAGCCCCTCGTGGAGAACGCGATAAAGCACGGCCTCGAGCCCCGGGTGGAGGGGGGAAAGGTCTCCGTGGAGGTCTCGGAAAGGGACCACATGGTGAGGATCGCCATATCGGACACGGGGGAGGGCTTTTCCACACGCGGAGAGACGGGCATCGGTCTCGCAAACGTGAGGGAGCGGATCCGCCTCATATACGGGGACAGGGGGCGCCTGCTCCTGGAAGAGAACTCGCCCCACGGGGTAAGGGCAATCGTGGAGGTGCCTGAAAGTGGCCTATAGCGCCGTCATCGCCGACGATGAGAAAGAGCTGAGGACGTATCTCAGGTCCCTCCTGGCCGAAGTCTGGCCTGACCTTTCCGTGAGCGGTGAGGCTGCCAATGGTCAGGAAGCTGTCGAGCTGGTCGAGTCGACGCACCCACAGATCGCCTTTCTCGACATCAAGATGCCCGGCCTCTCAGGCATGGAGGTGGCGAAGAGGATCGCCTCGATCTGCCGCATCGTCTTTGTGACAGCCTTCGACCAGTACGCGGTGGAGGCCTTCGAAAGACAGGCCGTGGACTACCTTCTGAAGCCCGTATCAAAAGAACGTCTGGAGCGCACCGTTGCCCGCCTGCGGGAGCAACTGGCGTCTTCGGATGCGCCCCCTCCGGGCCTGGCAGAGATGCTCGAGCAGGTCATCGCGAGGCTGCCGGGCAGGGAAGGTCCGACATTCTTGCGATGGATCAGGACCCAGGAGAAAGAGCACATCCGCCTCATCCCCGTCGAGGAGATCGATTACTTCAAGGCTGAGGACAAATACACGGTCGTGGCAACAAAGGAAGGGGAAGCCCTCATCAGGAAGGGCATCAAAGAGCTGATAGGGGAGCTCGACCCGGACCGGTTCTGGCAGATACACCGGGGGACCATCGTGAACGTCTCCAGGATAGAGAAGATGAGCCGGTCCCTCACTGGCCGGGGGGTGCTCAAGCTCAAAGGGAGATCGGAGCTCTTCACCGTGGGGAGGAACTACCTCCACCTGTTCAAGCAGATGTGAAGCGTTTCTGGCGAGGGCACGGCCGTTTAGAGTGTCCGGCCGACCGAAAGAAAAGCGCAAAACCAAAGAAGAACACCGACAAGACAAATCGGTTATAATATGAAGCTCGACCCCGCCGGAAAGAAGGACGGGGTTTATCGGCTTTATCGAAAGGGTCAGGTGATAGGGATGGATGGGGCGATCATACGGGCGATTGAGACGATCGTAGGCAAAGAGAACGTCAAGGCGTCGGAGGAGGAGCGCAAGTGCTACTCGTACGACGGGCGCACCGAAGGCGCCATTCCCGACCTCATTGTCTTTCCAACGTCAGCCCAGGACGTCTCAGCGGTACTGAAGCTCGCCAACAAACATCTCTTCCCCGTGATCCCCCGCGGCCAGGGCACGGGCCTCACGGGCGGCTCCGTACCCGTGAAGGGAGGCGTTGTGCTCTCCTTCATGAGGATGAGCCGCATCATCGAGATCGACGCGGAGAACCTGATCACGGTCGTGGAGCCAGGGGTGATCACCTTTGAGCTCCAACAGGAGGTGGCGAAGCAGGGCCTCTTTTACCCTCCCGACCCGGCTTCCTACAAGTATTCGAGCATCGGCGGCAACGTGGCAGAATGCGCTGGGGGACCCAATTCCTTCAAGTATGGCGTTACCAGGGACTATGTGCTCGGCCTGGAGGTCGTGCTGGCCACCGGCGAGATACTCAACCTCGGCGTGAGGACCATGAAGGGCGTGGTCGGATACGATCTGACGAGGCTCTTTGTCGGCAGCGAGGGCACGTTGGGCGTTATCACGCGGATTATCCTGAAGCTCATCCCCCTGCCCGAGACAAAGGCGACGATCCTCGCCCTGTTCAACGAGGTCGAGGAGGCTGCACAGACCGTCTCAGCCATCGTCGCCGCGAAGATCGTGCCGTCGACCATAGAGTTCATGGACAAGTCGTCCATTATGTGCAGCGAAAAGGCCTCGCCCATGGGGCTGCCCCCGGGAGTCGGTGGTCTCCTCCTCATCGAGGTGGACGGGGGCAGAGAGTCTGTCCTTTCTCAGGCGGAAAAGATCCGGGCCATCGTGGAGGGGCACCATGCAATCCGCTGCGATCTGACTGAGGACCCCGAAGAGGCGGACCGGCTATGGCAGGCGCGGAGGGTGCTCTCCCAGGCCCTCTACACCCTGGCACCCGTAAAGATAGCAGAAGACGTGGTAGTGCCGAGGTCTGCCATACCCGCCCTCGTTCGCGCCCTCGAAGCCATGAGGGAGAGATTCGGCATCCCCATCCTGAGCTTCGGCCACGCAGGGGACGGGAACTTTCACGTAAACCTCATGATCCAGGAGACCCCTGAGGAAAGGGCCAAAGCAGAGGAGGCAGTCAAGGCAATATTCTCCGAGTCTCTCCGCTTGGGCGGTACCATGTCCGGGGAGCACGGGATCGGCCTCACCAAGGCGCCCTACCTGGGCATGGAGCTGACCGGGGAAGCCATGGCTGCGATGAAGCGGGTGAAGCAGCTCTTCGACCCGAACAACATACTCAATCCGGGAAAGATATTCCCGACTTAGGGGAGAGTCCATGGCTGGCCGGCAGAGAAGCGTGCTGCTCTTGCGGATAGGTTACTGGTCCGGCGCAGTTCTGGACGGCCTCATGGTCATTCCCATGCTGCTGCCGGCGATCGGTGGACGCCTCTTCGGCATAGACCAGTTTCGGCCCGGCACTGATTACCGATATGCAATGATGGTGGCCGCATCGCTGATGCTCGGGTGGACCGTCCTGCTTATCTGGGCTGACAGAAGGCCTGTCGAGCGAAAAGGGGTGCTCCTCATCACGGCGATCCCCGTGGTGGCCGGCCTCATGCTCGCCGGCCTCTATGGGGTAGCCTCAGGCCTGGTAAGGGCCGGCAGCATGGCGCCCACGTGGGCGATCCAGGGCATGCTCCTGGCCCTCTTTCTCTGGGCCTACTTTTCCGCCCCTTAAGCCTTGCTTGCCGGAAGAGGGCTCATGAAAAGGGCAAAGAAGAATAAACTGACGGAAAAACCGCCCGCATTGGCCAGAGAAATAGTCGAGAGGCTCCGGGCCCTGGGCAACCCCAAAAGGGCTAATGCCTCCCTGAGGTATTTCAAGACCGGGCCAGGCGAATATGGAGAAGGCGACCTCTTCTTCGGCATCCCCGTCCCTGTGCTGCGGAGGCTCTCGAGGGAGCACGGGTCGCTCTCCCTCGAGGAGACGACGTCACTTCTCCAGTCCCCGATCCATGAGGCAAGGCTCCTCGCACTCTTCATGCTGGTGCGCACCTATGGGTCAGCGGACGGGGCCCAAAAGGAGCGGATCTTCCGTCTCTACCTCGACAATACCCGGTTCATCAACAACTGGGACCTCGTGGACTCCTCGGCCGACCGCATTGTGGGAGCCCATCTGAGGGATCAGGGGAAAGAAGGCCTCTATGCCCTCGCAGGGTCGCCCCTCGTGTGGGAAAGACGCATCGCCATTATGGCGACATTCTGCTATATCAAGGAGGGAGAATTCTCGGAAACGCTCCGGATCGCCGGCATGCTCCTTCACGACCGGGAAGACCTGATCCATAAGGCGGTGGGCTGGATGCTCAGGGAAGTGGGCAATCGGGATCAGGCGGCTGAGGAGTCTTTTCTCAGGAGCCGCTATAGGGACATGCCGCGGACCATGCTGCGCTACGCTGTCGAGCGATTCCCCGAAGGCCTGCGGCAGCGATACCTGAGAGGGGATATCTGAAGATCTACGGGGCGAGTTGGATCTGATCGCCGAACCGATCGAGCAAAGCCTCTGAGAGAGCCTCGATGGTCGCCTCGTCCACGCACTCCACCATGAGCTCGCCCTGGTCCCCGACCACGATCCGGCCGAAGCGTCTGACAACCTCTGCCACGTCTTTAGGCTCCACGGTCCACCAGCCCCTCGTCCTCCGGAGCAACTCTTCCCCCTTCAGGGGCTGGGGCGTCACGAGGTCGATCGTTCGGAACCAGGCTTCCCAGCCGATCTGCGCTGGGGCCCGCAGCACCGGGGTCACCGGGTCATGGTAGATGCGGCAGCGGCCAAGAGGCGAAGGCGCGTCATCGGACCTCTTCCATCAGCCTTTTGACGACCTCTTTACCCGGAAGGGACCCCGCAGGCATCGCTATGCCCCTGGTGCTCAGAACCTTTGCGAGGCAAAGGACATAGAGGTCGGCCGCATCTTCCTCTATGAGGCGCACGCCTTGGTCGGCTGCGCCTGCCCAGGTCCGTTCGAAGAGATGGAGCGCCATCCTTCGCGCTGACTTGAGCCCTTTGTCCGTCCAGTGAATGTTCAGCCTGCCGAGGAGCTCATTCTGCCGCATCTCGATGGCCGCAAAGACCCGT
>CAYZAF010000210.1:0-3785 GCA_964476435.1 uncultured Syntrophaceae bacterium | reverse complement strand
GAAGGGAAAACCGTTTTCAAGCCGCCTAAGGAGACAGACCTGCGGTCGCGGGTCGAACATATGGCAAAAGCCCTCAGAGGCCACCTTCAGCCCCTTACGATCGAAGAGGATGACGAGAAGGTCGTGATGACCATGAAACCGTGCGGCTCGGGCGAGAGGATCATCCAGAAAGTCGGATATGATCCGGAAACAGGCCTTGCCAGAGTAAAGGATCCCCACCCCATTACGTGGGGCATGAAGGACTTCCCCATCTACTGCGTCCACTGTCCGGTAATGGAGATGTTGGCCATCGAGGCTTTCGGCGACTTCGGGCCGGTCCATACGGTCTCCGAGCCCATACCTTTCGGAGAGTGTCACTTCGCCTTCTACAAGGACCCGGGGAACATACCGCAGGAGTTCTATGATAGAATAGGCAAGAAGAAACCCGAGAGAAGAACATGAAACAAGGGACGGGGGCCGAAAGCCGCTCCTTGAACCCTTCCTGAGGCAGGCGGAGGATCTGGCCAGATCAATGTGCCGATGAGCCGGATCATTCGGACAGATTATTCGCGAGTCTTTCGCTGCCGTCCCCTTCCAGCCGCGTCCCCCCTTCTTCTCATGACCGCCAGGACGATCAGGCCAGGGCAGGGGAGCAGCCTGTCAACCTAATTCTTCGTCAAGAATCAGGCGCATGCTCGGCGTCGCACCCCTTCCCGCCTATTTTTTTCACTAGGTGTGTTGACTGTTCCGCCAGTTGTCTGTATGATCACGGAAAGGCAAAATTGAAATGACTGATCGAGGAGGTTCTCCATGGCCACAGCTTTCGAATTCCTGAAGACGAACAAGCCTTTCCATGTCGGAACGACCGATGGCACCAAGGGGAGGGTCCGCCCCTTCGCGTTCACCATGATAAGGAACAACACCATCTACTTCTGCACGGGTAAGCGAAAGGATGTCTACAAGCAGATGAGCCAGTATCCCGATATCGAGATCTGTGCAATGGGCCCGGACAACACGTGGCTCAGGGTACGCGGCAGAATAGCCTTTGACGACAGCCGCGACGCGAAGGCACAGGCTTTCGCCGAGGCCCCCAATCTTCTCAATAACTACAAAAAAGGGGCTGACGACGAGACATTCGCCCTGTTCTACTTTATTGACGCGGTGGCGACTCTCTACTCCTTTGCGGACGCTCCGAAGACCGTGCCGCTCGTCTAAAGAGAGCCCCTCGCGCCGGATAATTCCAATTCTAAATCATGACGATATCGAGGCGCCGAGGAAGGAGCGACGAAGGTGTACAGTTGCAGTACATCGAGGAACACATGACGAAGGCAACAAAGATAGCGCCGAGTTAGAATTGGAATAAGACCCTATCGCCTGCTCTTTTCGCAGGGAACGGGTCTTCCTCACCTCGTTCATCTGCGAGGCATTCATGGGCCTTCCCGAGGGGACGCCCACCCTCTCCTTCTCTGCCTCGAAACAGGGGATGATGGCCGGCTTCTCTTTCGTATGGTAAGACCAACGGGGAAGGAAAGCAGCCCTCAAATGCTGACGTAAATAGCCTTGAGCATTGTGTACCCCATGCTCGCGATAGCCCTGCTGGTGCCACCCAGGTCGGCAAGCTGGTAAGTCAAGAGGAAGACCAACGGGAAGAAAAGATTGGGTTTTCGGCGGGACCACCTTGCGATTGACTGTAAACGATTACTGTTAATGAAATAAGCGTTGCTCGCTAAGGTGACTGTCGTTCCTATCAGGGCTCCGGCAATGATGTCGGTGGGGTAGTGTATCCCAAGGTACACGCGGGGGAAACAGATAAACAATGCGGTATAGAGAAGGGCAAATGTACCCACCTTTCTGGACATGAATAGGAGACTGGCGGAGAGGGCGAAGAATAGCGCGGCATGATCACTGGGAAATGAGCTCCAATCGAATAGGGAGGTCGGGGACATGCCGTAGGGGAGCAAAAATCCCAAAGCTTCCTCGTGCAATGGTCTCACACGAAACGGCAATGTCAGCGCCAAGACCCTTGCCAATACTACTGTCACAAAACAACTGAGAAATATCGAGATCACGTATTCGCGATTATGGGGGTCCCGTTCGTCGTTCTGGAAGAGTAGCCACCAGATAATGACTGCTAAGACGCCCCCTTTCAGGAAGCTATTGTCAGATATGAAGCAGATGAGGCTGTCGATTGGCAATGAATGCCGCGAGAAGTGGTTGAGATAGGTCATCACCGCCACATCAAAGCCGTTCACGGCGCGCCCTCCTCATCACTGTTAAGCCTGGAGATATGGTGGCTCCTTGTGTATTACGATATAATACATTATATAACCAACCTTGTCAAGTGAAATGATCCTGCCTCGAACGCTTCAGCCTTGCAGGTTCGACAATGCCTCCTGCCTCCCCTCAGGTTGGGTTCTGATTCTTTTGGGAAGTGTCTAAGATATGTTACTCCGCGTCACCGATGCCCGGCATGAGAAAGCCCACCCTTTCCTTCACCTGCCGAACGGTCTCCGCCGCGATCGCCCGCGCCTTGCGGGCGCCTTCCAGGAGCACCCTGCGCACCTCATCGTCGCCCATGGCGGCCAGGGCATGCTGGAAGGGGCCCAAGAAATCAACGATGAGATCGATAAGGTCGTTCTTGAATGGCAGATAACCCTTCCCTCGATACATTTCCTCCACTTCGGCGACCGTCTTGGCAGCAAGCAGGGAATAAATGGTCAGCAGGTTCGAAATGGCGGGCTTATCCGAACGCTGGACGACCTCTCTGCCCGGGTCCGTAACCGCCTTCCGGATCTTCTCTCTCACTGAGTCGGGTGTGTCCGTGAGGGCGATATAACTGGAAGGAGGGCCTGTCTTGGACATCTTTCTCTCGGGGTCGTCGAGGCCCATGATGCGGGCCCCCCTTTCCACGAGGAGAGGCGCAGGAATAGGAAAGACCTCCCCGCGACTGCTGTTGAAGCGGGAAGCGAGGAGCCTCACGAGCTCCAGGTGCTGCACCTGGTCTTCCCCTACCGGCACCAGGGAGGCGCGGTAGAGAAGAATGTCGGCTGCCATGAGCACGGGATAGCTCAAGAGAGCCAGGCTTTCCTTCTCTTTCCTCCCTCGGGCCTTCTCTTTGTAGTGGGTCATCCGCTCGAGTTGAGGCACCCGCGCATACGCTGCAAGGATCCAAAGAAGCTCGGTGTGGTAGGGGACCTGGGATTGAAGAAAGACGGTGCAGAACGCTGGATCGATCCCGGCCGCGAGATAGATCCTGGCGACCTCGAGACTGGCATCCGCAAGCTCCCATGGCTGCCACGGCGCTGTCAGCGCATGGAGATCGGCGACGGAGAATAAGGATTCGTGGCGGCGCTGCAGATCGAGCCAGTTCCTGATGGCCCCGAAATAGTTGCCGATGTGGAGCGTGCCGGTCGGGGCTATTGCCGATAAGACCCTTTCCATATGAGCCTACGCCTTCTCGCCCTTGGGCACGTCGGCCCTCTCGATAGATGCGAAGACCACCCGTCCATCCATGTCTCGAATCTAATGGTTCTGCCTGGGGAATTCAACGTCTTTTGCCTGCACGAAAGAGCGGGAAAGCATCCTTTTCATCGTACCGGAAGGAAAACGGGAAAGGCTCGTTTCGGGACCTCTGGTAGTTCGAGGGGGCAAAAGAGACTATAATGTGAGTGCGCCGCATAACTTCGGTAGTTCTTTAGCTGAACGCAAGGAGGAAAGGATGGAACGGATAAGATTGGGCAGGACCGGCATGGCAGTACCGAGGCTGGGATTCGGAGGCATTCCCATTCAGAGGCTCTCAGACGAGG
>CAYZAF010000209.1:0-2705 GCA_964476435.1 uncultured Syntrophaceae bacterium | reverse complement strand
TTGTTTCGCAAAACCAAAAGAACCTGCTTCTTGAAGAACGGAATGTCTGAAATGAGAGGAACGGGCGTCTTCTTCTCGGGAGGAACGAACATGAACTTCTCAACCGGTCTTCCTTTCAGGAGGTGTTCCTCCACGAGTAAGGGAATGTCTTCTACCTTGAGGTAGCCATAGAAAACCTTGTCCGGCATCACCACGAGGAGCGGTCCCTGACCGCAGAAACCATTGCATCCCGTCGTTACCACGGCTACCTCGCTTTGAAGTCCCCGGTTGACTATCTCCTTTTCAAGAGCCTCCCGGATGTTGAAGGCCCCACTTGCCACGCAGCCCGTGCCCGCACACGTCATCAATTCAATTCTTCTCGCTGCCATGCTTTCACCCACCCCTCTCGGATCCTATGCCAATGACATATTCCTGGACGATGCGTCCGCCGAGGATGTGCTCTTCAAAGATTCTTGCTGCCTTCTCCGCAGTGAGGTCGCCATACTTCACGGGAGGACCGTCCATCATCTCGACCGTGGCCATGGGCTCTCTCGAGCAAAGTCCCGCGCAGCCGGACGTGGTCACGAGAATGTCGTTGGCCGATCTGCTCTCCTTTTGATTGAGGAAGGCGAGAACGATGTCCCTCGCACCAGCGCTTATGCCACAGGTCCCCGTGTGGACGATCACCCTTCCCTTAAATTCTCCACCTCTGAGGTGGATCTTGCTCCTCGCATCTTCCCTTCCTTTCCTCAATTCCTCCAAAGTCAGCTTAGCCACGTGAGGCCCCCTTATATTTATTGATGACGTCGGGGACCTGCGAGGCCTTACATTTGCCGTACACCTGGTCTCCGATCATGACTGCCGGGGCGAGGCCGCAACATCCTATGCACCGAACGGAGTTGAGGGTGAAGTTCCTATCAGGGGTTGTTTCCCCCGGCTTGATTTCTAATACGTCGCTGAATTTCTCCATGAGGGTTTCGCTCCCCCTTACGTAGCACGCCGTGCCCATGCACACGTTGATCATATGCTTCCCTCTGGGCGTCACGCTGAAGGAGCCGTAAAATGTGACAATTCTGTATATGTGGGCAAGGGGGTAACCTGTTTCCTGGGAGACGTATCTGAGGACAGACTCGGGAAAGTAGTTGATTGCCCCATTGATTTCCTGGAGGATGGGCATCAAGGGTCCTTTCCTATTCCTGTGCTTCGCCACGATGGCTGTCACCTGTTCGGCGAATTCAGGCTCCACCTCCACTTTGACCGGCTCCGCGATCTGCACGGAGTTCCTCGTGGGGCAGTTCGCCACACACGTGCCGCATCCGGTGCACCGGTCTTCATCCACAAACCGTGGTCGCTTTTTCAGAGTCACCGTGAAATTGCCAGGGGCGCCTCGCACGCTCTCTATCTCCGAAAGCGAAAGGACGGTGATGTCTTTGTGCCGCCCGATTTCGACAAGTCTAGGCGCCTGAGTGCACATTGCGCAGTCGTTGGTGGGAAAAGTCTTATCCAGTTGCGACATAACCCCACCGATGGCCGGCTTCGTTTCTGCAAGGTAGACCTTTATCCCACCGGCCGCTAAATCCAGAGCTGCCTGCATCCCCCCGATACCGCCGCCCACGACGAGGGCCGAACCAACTTTTCCTTTCTCCATTTCATCAGACATATACGGGTACCCCCTCCGAGGCCGCGGACTGCTCCGCAGTTTTCTCTCGCAGCGATAAGAAATACATGGCCATCGGCCGGTAAATCATGTGGGTCCACTTCCCGAAAGGCATTTCGATGACGAGCATGGGAACGGTAATGACTAGGTGGATCGCGTACGCATAGTGAGTGGCCAGTTCAAGCCCCATATACCGGAGGATGTGCACCACAATCCCACTGACGGCCGTCGCGAGGAGCAGGACCGGGAAATTCCAGTCTCCGAAGTCGGAAGATTTGTGGATTTCCTTCTCCTTCTTCATCCTGCTCAGGAGAATGTCTCCGGTTCCGAATACGAGAAAGGCGGTGGCGAGGTAACCGACCCACCTCTGCGGATGATAGAGCGGGTAAATCTTATCCGTCTGGAACCACCTCAGGCCGAAGACCATTATGGCAAGCATGGCCATACACCCAAGCCCGAGAAGGAGGTGCTTCGGCCAGCGCATCTTTTCAGTCGGACACTCAGCCATCCTCTTGTAGGTGAAAAAGTGAACCATGAAGGTCTTCGCCTCAGTGAGCCACTGCGAGAACGGTGAGTGGATGCTCTCCTTCTGGTGAACGGTAAACCAGTACATGCGAAAAGCATTGGTGAGCAGTATGAAGAAGGGAAAGACGATGACCACCAGCGTGAAATACGTCATCATCGGGAACATGTGCTCGAGCCCCATGGGGCTGGTGGAGAATTCGGGAAGGGGCATCTTAACTGAATAGACGTGGTACAGAACGATGAGCGCCAGAACAAGGGCCGCCACAAAGGAGAGAGCGCCTATGTGCCGGCCCGTTGAGGTGTTGATCCTGGCGGCGATGCCCGTCCAGTCGTAGACCCCCGCCAGGTAGCGTCGGAGCGTCATCATCGCCTCCCGGGGTCCTGTCTGGCGTGGGCAAGCCGCGGAACAGTCTCCGCAGTCATGGCAGATCCACGGGTCAAGGCTCTCATTTACACTCTGCCTCAGGCCCATGAGGACCAATCTCGTCGATCTTCGGGGAAATGACGTGTATTCGCTCGCCAGATCGCAGCTCAATGTGCACGT
>CAYZAF010000208.1:0-12230 GCA_964476435.1 uncultured Syntrophaceae bacterium | reverse complement strand
GTTTCGCGTATCGATCCGGATTACTCGCTGGACGCCATGGAGATCATTCCTTTCAAAGATCACACATTCGCAGGGGAGATGGCAAAAGTGCTGCGAAACGTGAAGTTGACCGAGTAGAGGACTACCCTGGCAACCCGAAGTGCCGGATAAGCCGTTTACATTATCTGCCCTGCCGGGACCGGTTCTACAAATAGGGGAAGCTTGTCCGTTCTCGCCACCTTCCTGTGCGTCGCCTTGTCTTCGATGATGCCCGTCCAGGTGTATCCTGAGCCCGCCTCCTCGTCCGTGGGCGGCGCGGGGGAGATACTCACGTAAGCCAGGTACCGGTGGCCTGCTTCTGCCGTGAATGAGACGGAACCGATGACCGTCGAGTGGAACAGAACCGTATAGTTCTGCTGCTGGTTGTTCGGCTTCATCTCTATGGTATGCACACCCGGCAAGAGAGTGACGCCGACCCCGGAAACCTTCGTGCCGTCGCACGCAACGAGATCGGTGTACGGTCCTCTCGTCACGAGGGCTGTCTGGTCAGCGGGCAAGACAGGACCCGTGTATCCTTTCATTGCCTCGCCCGCGCAGGCGGCCAGCGCTAGAACCGCCACGCCTAGCCCCACGATTCTCAAGTTGTGGAACACCATGTTTCTCATCGCTCCTCCTTGTATTGCAGCCAGCGTCCGAGATGCCTCCCTATGTCAGATACCAGGATTCTTTCCTTATGTCAAATCCTATAGATAGTTCTCTCCAGCGATCATCCCACGCTTTCGCCAGGCCTTCTTCCCATCGAGACGTTACCGCTGTAGGCGGGGCGTGGCTGGTCCTTGGAGCGGGGACCGAATGAGTTTATTGCTTAAGCGGTCCCCTTGCCCGGGTCCTTCCCAAGTTCTTTGCCAAGGGCGTGACATTTTTTCTTCGCTTCGTCGCTGATAGGACGGCCGCTGCTAACCGTCTCCCCTACCTGTTGGAAAAAACGGCGGGCAAGGGATTCGAAAGGCTGTCTCACCGTTCCGCCGCCACCGCCGTGCGAGCAGAAAAGCACCGCCGGTTTTCCCTTAACAGAGGCGCCTGATTGGTCCCACAAGTAGATATCGTCAAAGAAGGTCTTGATCGTGCCAGCGACGTATGAGAAATAGTCAGGGGTGCCGATTGCGACCGCATCGGCGGCCAAGAATTCTTTTAGGGTCACCCGCCGCTCGTTAGTGTTAATAAGGCTAGCTTCCGCTCCGCCTTCCCGAGCCCCCTCCGCAAGCGCTTCCGCGAGCACCTTCGTATTCCCATACTGTTGGCTGTGGTAAACAACGACAATGTTCTTCCTCATGTCTCTCCTCTTTTCAGGCAATTCAAAAGGTTATGAAACCCCTATCAACGAGTGTAGCACAATACTTTAGGTGGGTTCTACAGATTCCCCGCAAACATCCTTTCCCCGCAAATGCCTCGGCGTTCCACTTGTGCAAAGCCGGTCCGGAGGCTATACTTGTGCTTGGAATGAGATGCCGGTTCTCTTCATAAGGTGTGATGACGGCGGAGCATGGCCGAGAATCATCGAGCCGATCGAGGCCAGACAATGAAGACCAGTTCCTAGGTGGTCATCTCCATGCGAGACGAGGCAGTAGGAAGCGGGGCAGCGGCGCCCGAGAAGGTGGCTAGGCATATCTACAGGCTCACCATACCGCTTCCGGGGAGTCCCCTCAAGGCGGTCAACTCTTACGTGGTGAAAGGAGGGGAGCGTAACCTCGTCATCGATACGGGCATGAGGCGGAAGGAGTGCCTCGACGCGATGATGAGCGGCCTCGACCGATTGGGCGTCGGGCTCGATCATACTGATTTTTTTATCACCCATTTCCACGCGGACCACCTGGGCCTCGTCTCGGAGCTTGCGCCAGAGACCGCACGGATCTACCTGAACGGGCCCGACGCCGACAGCCTTTTCGCCCAGCAGTTCCGTGAGATCTTCGAAAGGTCCGCCCGCCTCCATGGCTTTCCCGAAGGGGAGGTGAAAAGGACCCTCGACGGTCACCCCGGCCCCCGGTACGGCCCGCGGCTGCCGATCCCCGTGACAAGGTCCCATGACGGGCAGACCATCGCCATCGGAGGCTACCTGTTCCGTTGCGTTGAGACCCCAGGCCATAGCTTCGGTCACACCTGCCTCTATGATGAGAAGCACAGGATCCTGATCTCGGGAGACCATATCCTGGGCGACATCACGCCCAATATCCAGGCCTGGCTAGATGGGTGGAACCCCCTTGGCGAGTATGTGAAAAGCCTGGAGCGGACCGCCAGCCTCGACGTGAACCTCGTGCTTCCCGGCCACCGCTCGGTCTTTCGGGACATGCGAAGCAGGATCGAGGAATTGAAGGAACACCACGCGCGCCGGGAGGACGAAATCCTCCTGATCCTGGAGGAAGGTCCGAAGACAGCCTTCGAGGTGGCCTCCAGGATGACCTGGGACATCGAGTGTGACTCTTTCGATCTTTTCCCCCTTTCCCAGAAATGGTTCGCCACCGGAGAAGCTATCGCCCACCTGGTCCACCTCAAGAGTCTTGCGAAGGTGCGGGAGGAGATCAGGCAGACGGCCCGGCCCTTGGCGGTCTGGAGCCTTGCGAGCGCAAGCGTCCGGATCGCCGAGAGGTAAGGGTGCCGACGGAACGTCCTATGGCGAAACCTGGCTATCGACGGTAATAGTCTTCCCGGGACTCTCCCGCTATGTAGCCGCCCAGGGCGCCTATCCCGGATGTAAGAGCCTATTTTTCTATGGTCTCCAGAGCGGCCAGGACCAGAAAACACATCGTCGTCACCGATCTATTCATAGGAATCTCGCCGTTCACGGATATCTCGATAGAGAGAACCTAATCATCGTGCCCTGGACCGGCAAGGGTGAAAAAGAGAGTGACTTCGGGTGGCTATTTGCCAGCTTTACGGTTCCTCGATGGGAAGATTCATTTAGGCACCGTGGATCGCAGAATCATCCCAATCTTCCATGATTTGCCAAAACGAGTCAGCTACTGCGTCGGCCATACCCGCAATATCTGCCTTTGGCAGGGATGTCGGAAGTCCCACCACTCGGATTCCAGCGAACCTTGCCGCAGCAAAGCCTGGCGGCGAGTCCTCTATCGCTACCACTCGCTCAGAAGGTACCTTGAGGACTTCCAGCGCTTTGGAGTAAACCTGTGGTGATGGTTTGGGCTCGTAGCTGCCTCTTGCAGCGACGATGGCAGAGAAAAACTGAGTCAACCCGTAGTAGCTGCAGATTTTGATAATCCGTTCACGACTGGAGTTCGAGGTGATCCCCAGCACCCCAATTCTGCGATAGGCCAGAATGAATTCTTTGACGCCTTCAACCAGGGGCGAATGCGAATCACCGTAGAGTCTGTCGAATTCCTCTTTCTTGGATTTGAGAAGCCGAGCCGCCTCCTCTTCGGATACTGCTAATGACCGCGCTATTACCTCATCCATCCTCCCTACAACTCCCGACGGCTCGGGAGGACGAATACCATGTTTTCGAAGAACGAACTCCCATACAATGGATTCCCTCTGTTCGGAGTTGACCACGATGCCGTCGAAGTCAAGGAGAACGGCGGATGAACGGAGAATCATCTCACTTGCAGTCATAGTCTATTCTGGATACGTGGTCCAATAGCTCGGATGACATAAGACGGAGCCACGATACCACTTATGACGGTCAATGTCGAGAAGAACCGCTGTCCAACCGTGCCGGTAACTTCCCACGGCACTATACTCTTCATAGGGAGGCGACAGGTGAGATGGACCGTGAGAGAGGAATAGAGCCTCCGGGAAAGGGGATGAGCCGGGCCTGTGTGCCAACTGGCGGCGCTTTTGGAGGACGCCGTGGGTAAAGGCGTGAAGCAAGGGAGTTTTGGATCGGATGGTTGAGAAGAGACATAGCCACATGACCCTCGATCGTTTTCTTGTCCAGCGGCAACAAGCCCACGCAGGGGCCGGGGGTGAGATGACGCGGGTCATGGGCCAGTTCGGTACTGTGGGGAAGATCATCTCCAGTTACATGCGGCGTGCAGCCTTGGAGGCGCTGACCGGCCTGACGGGAGACATCAACGTGCAGGGCGAGAAGGTGCGGAAGCTGGACGAGGTGGGCAATGCGATCTTCATCGAGGCCTTCGAGTACGTCGATATCGTGGGCGCCATCGTCTCAGAGGAGATGGCCGAGCCTCTCGTTATTGCGTCCGGCGGCACCCAGGGAAAGTACGTTGTCCTCGTGGATCCCATTGATGGTTCTTTCAATCTTGACGTGGACTGCGTCGTCGGCTCTATTTTCTCGATACGCAGCTTGAAAGGCTCCGTCGAAGAATCGATCCTCCAAAGGGGGGGATCCCAGATCGCTGCCGGGTACCTCATGTACGGGACTTCGACAGTCCTCGTCTACAGCGCCGGAGACGGTGTGCACAGCTTTGTTCTCGACGAGGAGATAGGGGAGTTCGTCCTGGATCATGACAATGTGCGAATGCCTGATCGGGGCAACACCATGGCCTCCAATTTCGGCAACTACGGGATTTGGGGCGAACCAGCGAGGAAATTTACCGACACCCTCGGAGCAAAGGAGAAAGACCGCTATTCCCTGCGCTACTCTGGAGCGCTCGTCGCCGACCTTCATCAAATCCTTCACAGGGGCGGCATCTACTTCTACCCGGAGGACGACACAAGACCAAAGGGGAAGCTGCGCCTTCTGTACGAATGCGCACCCCTCGCAATGATCGCAGAGCAGGCGGGAGGCGGCGCAACAACAGGCAAGAAGAAGGTCAGCGACATCCAGCCCGAGAGCGTGCATCAGCGCATCCCCTTCGCCATTGGCAGCCGATACGAGATAGCCAGGTACGAAGAAGCCTACCGAGGAGCCGGGTCGTCCTAAAGAGGGGAAGATGCAGGCCCGTCGGGGTATCCGGCAGCTCCTACGAAGCGGTCAAACAAAGCAAAAGGAGATTCTCCATGGCAAAGATGAAAGCAGTCAATCCGTGGGTATGGCAGGATCAATTGAGTTTTTCTCAAGCCATCGAAGTTGAGGGGGGGCAGCGTGTTGTCTACTGTGCCGGCCAAACATCCGTGGACGCCAACGGAAACCCTACGCATGCGAGAGATATGGGCAAGCAAATGAATCAGGCTCTGGATAATCTCGAAACTGTCTTGAAGCAGGCAGGCCTCAAATTGGCCAATGTGGTGCGGCTGAACTACTACACAACAGACATGGGTGCATTTCGAAATGCTGCCGAGCGCGCCATTGGTACTCGTCTCGCAGCGGCTGGCTGCAAACCAGCTTCAACCTTGCTCGGGGTGAAGGATCTTTTTCATCCGGACATCATGATCGAGATCGAGGCGACCGCCATCGCCTAACGCGGAGAATAAGAAGGGTCCAGTGAAAACGATTGAAATTCAGCTCGTCGCAAAACTTCGTGACATTGAGTTCGTCCATTTCGCTCCTGTTGCTCTCCCTGCCGCGGGTGCGTCTCTATCTATACCGGTAGGCGCATCAACTGCCGCGCGTTCTCCTCGTATATCTGTCTCCTCTCCTCGTCCGTCAGGTTCATCCCGTCAATGGCGTTGATGGTCTGCCGGTAATTCCTGTTGCCGAATTCCATGTCGCCAAGGGGGAAATCAGCGGCAAAGAGAAGTCGGTCGACGCCGCAGAAAGCGCGGGCGCACTCGAGGCCTTCCGGATTGCCGTAAATTGCCGTATCGTTGTAAAACATTCTATAGTAGTCGATGGGGGCCCGGCGCATGCGCGGAACCTCATCCTTGCGGCGCATCTCCCCGACGTCGAGGAAGTTCCTGATCCTCTCCCTTAGAAAGGGGACCATGGCGCCGCAGTGGTGAGTCACGATCTTGAGAAGGGGCCACCTGTCGAAGACACCGCTGAAGACGAGGCGGGTCATGGCGACTGTGGTCTCGTACACCCAGCCGAAGAGCATGTGGATGCGATATTTCGATGCGTTTTCCGTCCTATAGTCGGCGTAATCGCTGTTCCGCATGGAGTGGAGCAATACCGGGAGATTGTACTCCGCCATCTTTTCGAAAAAAGGCATGAACTCGGGGGAATCAAGGGGCTTGTCGTTAATGGGCGTGTACATGAGTATGCCTCTGAAGTGCAGCTCATCGATCACCCTGTCCACTTCTCTGAGGGCGGCGCCGATATCGTTCATCGGGAGGCAACCTATGGCGGCCGGGAAACGCTCGGGATACTTTGCCACCAGAGCCGCCATCTCATCGTTCACGAGGGCTGCGAGGTCACAGGCTTTCTGGCCGTCGGCGATCGCCTCCACTGCGGGCCGCGCTGGCGTCAGCACCTGGACGAGACCGTCATACCTGTCCATGATGCGGGACCTTCTGTCCAGGTCGTGAAGGGGCGGGAAGGGGTCAATCATGTACGCGACCGCTTTCGGCGATATCTTTTCGAGGGCAACTCTGTACCTGGTTGGGGCGATATGGGAGTACGCGTCTATCTTGAGGGGATAGGTGCTCATCGGTCTTTCTCCTTTTTGTTGAACATTACCACCTGCGTTATTCATTGGCAAATCAAATCTGTTGATGAAATTGGCGATGGGGATCAGCGCCGGCCTTTGATTTGGACCTTTTGCCTGTAACTATTGTCCGTTGTCACGGGCTGATTCCAACTGCTCATTCCGAGCAACTGCGGTCGCCCTCCGGGGAGATTGAAGGTTTCCGCGATTTGTCGGGCCCCTTCCCGGAACCGGACGATTGCGCTGATTGAAGGGCGCCTTCCAATTGTGTCAATACACCATGTATGCCGTCAAGACGAGCCTTCAGTTCTGTCGCAACAACGCCGTTCCGGTATGCCATCATAATCAGCTTTACGGAGACCAGAAAAACACCAGCTTCAAGGAGCAGGTCGTGCCTCAGCCCCTTAAGGAAAAGAGCTACAACAAACAAGACAGACGTCATGAACATCACGATCAAGGACCACGTGTCGACGTGCCTCTTGATGTCACCCATTAATCCTCTCCCGGCAAGCCTTGCTCCAACACAAAGCTAAGTCGGCCCCGCTGTTTTGGCAAGTGCCGGCCGTGGATCGTCCCGGCGTCTCTTTTTCGAGAGGTTTAGGAGACTACCATTAAAGGGAAAACGTTGACAGGTTTACCCATGGCACTTAAACTGGTATAGATGCGTCCGGCAAAGCAAGGCTTGTGGTCGGCAGTGATCGGCACGACTTCTACGCGCCTGGTGTCCTATGGCTTTATCGATTCCAACGACTGCATCGGTTAGTGCGAGCCCTGTCCGCCATCGGTCCTTTATCCCCGCTGTCTGCGACGTATCGGTGACTAATGCCTGCAACGCGGGCTGTCCTTTCTGCTCTTTCGCGCGAACCAAGGCCTCTGTCGGGCGACCGGCTTGGATAGATCCGAAGCGATTCGCGGACGCCCTACCCATCATGCACCGCCGCGGTATCCGTCATCTCACCTTCCAGGGCGGCGAACCCCTCCTTCATCCGGCCATCGAGCTCGTCATCTCGGACGCCCGATCTGCTGGTATGCGCGTGGGCTTGATCACCAACGGCTGGCTCCTGCCTCAACATGTAGAGCCCATGGCCAACGCGGGGCTGGGCCTCCTTTTTGTTTCCATAGACAGCCACTCCATGGACGAGCACGAGCGCAACCGGGGATTACCAGGCCTCGGGGCGCGCATTCGCGAGGGACTGGCGAAAGCGCGCCGACTGGGCATCACGACCCTGGCCTCCGTCGCGGTGAACCGGCTGGTGGACTTCGAGCGGCTGCCTTCCCTGCTCCTCGACCTGGGCTTTGAGGGCGTCAACTTTTCCTATCCGAGGCGAAACGAAGGTTCTTCTCCCCTTGCCTTCGGCGTTGAAAACCCTCTGACCGACTATAGCGACGCCGAGCTTGTAGCCGTCTTCGAGGCGATCAAAGCAATGAAGCGAAAGGTGCCTGTAGTCAACCCCTGGGCCGGCGTCGAGGAGATGGAGCGCCGCGTGCGTGGCGAAGACGAGCGCTTTTTCTGCGTCGGAGGATACAAATACTTTTGTCTCGACTGGAACCTTGACATTTGGCGGTGCGAGGCCTGGCCCGAACCATTGGGCTCCGTCTTTGACCTCGATCACATACCCGACCAGCGTGACCCGTGCAGGGCCTGCATGATTTCCTGCTACCGTGACGGCAGCGTGCTGATGCACGCGGGCATCGTCATGGATGATGCAGCGACGGCTCTCGCGAATGTCAAAGCGGGCGGGGCAATATCCCGTCTTTTCCGGCGGACCTTCTACATCTCCCTCGCCGCGGATGCCGAGCAATTGTGGCTTATCGCGAGGCTGCGGCGCAGGCCGTCCAGGCCGAGTTTTCCGCCCTTGGTGCCGGGTTCGGTGAAACGGCGTTCGCCAGCTTGCATCATCCTGGTTCCCGACGAAAGAGGCCTCGTGCCGGTATTCGGCATCCCTGCGGTGCGCCGACTCGTGATTCTGGCCAGAAGGGCGAATCTGGCACCCTTGCGCCTTCTCGGCCGGGTAGACCTTGTTCGGGACGTACTCGGCGATCTTCTTTGTTCCGACGCGTTTGTCCAGGCAGGAGACGGCAGTGACTTGGGAGAGGGAGTGCGTGAGCTTGGGTTAGCTCCGGGCACTAAGGTCGTCGTCATAAAAGCGAACCAGGTGATCGACCAGACCCTTGCAGATCTTGTGACGGGCACTTTGGAACAGGGACCCTCGCGTTGCATTGCGGAAGATAAGGGGGCAAGAGACGGCCTCCTCTATCTTTCGGACGTTGATGAGCTCGGTCCTCTGCTTTCCGCCCTATGGCTCGACGGCTCGACTCCGCCACCGGTGTTTTCCAACGCTGAGCCTATGCGAGGATCTTGCGGTTTGCCCTGCACCGTGGACGAGAGGGGAGCAAAAGCCTGCGAAAGAAGATTGTTCGCTTCTCTCGCCTCGCGCGTCAAGTCGGATGATAGCTTCCTGTCCCGTCACGTCAACCGGCACATCTCACGCTTCGTGAGCAAAAGGATTGTCCATACCCCTCTCACGGCCAATCACATCACCCTCATCAACGGCGCCATAGGATTGGCAGGTGGTTTCTTCCTTTCATTGGGCGGATATTGGCAGGGCCTGATAGGGGCACTGCTTTTTCTCCTTTGCGTCATAATGGACGGCGCCGACGGGGAGGTGGCCCGCCTCAAGCTTCAGGAATCTTCCTTCGGCCAGTCCCTTGACTACGCAGTGGACAACGTAGTCCACGTGGCGGTTTTTGCCGGGATAGCCGTCGGCCTTTATCGCGGGGCCCACAACGGGCTCTATCTTCTGGCGCTACTGCTCCTCCTTGCCGGGTTCGGATTGTGCGCCCTTGTCGTCTACCGTCATATCCTGAAGAGGACGCCTGACGAACTCAAAAGGTCGCCTCTGGCGATCCGGCTCATGGCGACCCTGCTCACTAACCGCGATTTTGCCTATCTCGTACTCGCTTTCGCCGTGATCGGCCGTCTCAACTGGTTCCTGTGGGCAACGGCCTTGGGCACATATCTTTTTGCAGCGGTCCTCTGGCTTGCGGCGATTTCTGACCACAACTCTTCATCCCATCCAGCCTAAAGAGCGGGTAACATGGGTGTCCGCTGGCGGCTTCCAGTCCACCCTCACCTGAACTATCTATGTCTCTTCTCCTTCCTGTTTTTGTTTCAGCCTTCCTTGGACCCGGCGAAGAAGGTTCATGTACGCCCCTATTTTGGGCGCTGCCTTGTCCCCTCCTTCCTTTTGCTTCAGCCTTCCTTGGAGACGCTGAAGAAGGTCAAGGGAGGCTCGCAGTTTGGGGGCGACCTCTTTCCATTTGGTGAAGCCGTCCGCCGCGTCGTCCGGGGACATGCCCATGTCCCCGGCCGCGGCGGCGAGTAGGTCTCTTTCGTTGATGGCGGGTTCTCCGGCCATGACCTCCTCGATCCAGGCGTAGAGGACAGAAAGCGCGATCTCCGGGGCCTGCTGAACCACCTCCCTCAGCTCGATCAATTCAAACCCATAGGGGGGCAGCACCGCGAGCGTGCTTTGGGCATATGCCTCCTCCTTGTCAAAGAGCTCAAGCAACTCGCCATCTCCGTCTTCACGGGGCGGGCGAAACGTTTCATCCTTCCTGTCAAAGCCCACATGGGTGAGCCCCTGAGGAATCTCCCCAGGTTCCTCCCCAGTTTCCTCTGCCTCGGCGTGCCGGGCAAAGTAAGAATTCCACCATTCCTCCCAGTTCTGAACTCCCGAGCGGCCGGCCTCATAGAGAAGCATCGCGTTTCCCAGCTCATTAACCGCCATGTGCACGATGAGGCATGCCGAGCGCAATCGTCCTGCCTCCTTGAGCAGCGCTGCGTCGTCCATAAGCCGAACCGCGTTTTCAATGCACCTTTTGTATCCATCCCGTAGCCGTGTTCTGTCTAGTCCCGGATATTCCTCGTGGTGATTACCCATCTGACCTATCCTCTCTTTCTCGCGTGCTCGTTCATCCGCGCACTTTCCGCGGGACGAACTTCTCTCACATCTCATGGTCCTTATTTACGGACTCTTTTCTATTGTTTATGACGCAGATTAGACGATTTCAAGTTCAACGAGGAAAGGCGCAAAGAAAAAAGTGACAAGCAAGTGTTCGTGAGTCCGTTTCCGGCTTTGTATCATCGATTCACCTATTCTGCCGGCAGTACGGAGCCCACTCTCTTTTTGCGCTGATACTCGCATCCTGTCTGGGTTATACTCATAAGGTCGGCGGATGGTTGAACGGATGTTCCGGCCGACGCAAAGGAGATGTCGGTATGTCAGAGATCACGCTCGAGAAGGGGAGGCTCTCTCAGGATCTGTTGAAGCGGCTTCGGGACTACTACCTGCCGCTCGTCGATCCCGGGTACATCGACAACAGGTGGGCGAGATGGAGGAATGACCCCCGCATCATCAGATATGTGGCAAAAAAGGCTGGAGAGACCGGGGCCTGGGTGATCTACGATCCCCGTACGAGCATGATCGAGGAAATCGTGACGAGCACCAAAGGAGAGGGCGGAGAGTTTCTTGTCTCCGTGATGGATGCCCTCATCGCCCGGGAGAGTCTCGTGGCGGCGGAGATACTCGAAGGGGACGAGGAGAAGTACCGCTGGATGGTGGACTACGGCTTTCGCCCCACCCACAGGCATACAGTCCGAGGCCTCCCTTTAGTGAGGATGGAGCTGAGCACCGCAGTCTATTTCGAGCGCTGTGGGCTTGGTAGATCGGTGAAGGCCTCATCTGAGGAGCTCGTCGCTATCGAGCGCGTGCCCGTGGCGCAGACCCGCGAAGACATCGGACAGGCCCTCAAGAACCTGGTGGGGAGGCTGGGAGGTCTCGCCCGGTTTGTGAAGCCCGGCGGGACGGTCGTGATCAAACCGAATATCGTCTCCGACCATGGCATGAAGGAGGGCGTCTACACGGGCGGGATCGTGACCGACATAAGGCTCGTAGAGGCACTTATCGGGCTCCTCCTTCCCGTGGCAGGGCGCATCGTCGTCGCCGAAGGGTCGTCGATCAACCGGAGCGAGACAGGGAGGATGTTTGCCCTTTACGGGTACGACAGACTCGCCGACATGGACCGCCGGAAGGTACGCCTCGTCGATCTAAATACGGATCGCCTCATTGAGAAACGCGTCCCCGGGGGTAAGAGGATGACCTCCCGAAAAGTGCCCCTCACCATGGCGACAGCCGATGCCATCATCAGCGCCCCTGTCCTCAAGGTTCACTTTGCCGCAATCGCTTCCCTTGCGATGAAGAACCTTCAAGGTGCGATGCCTCCCCTGGAAAAGTATATGAGCCACTTCTTCGGATTGTGGCAGAGCCTCGTGAACATCCACCTTCTCATCAAACCTGGGCTGACGATCATCGACGGGCTCACCGGGCTTGAGGACTTCGGACCCGTATCCGGCAGGGCGAAGCGAATGAACCTTCTCATCGGTGGAACGAACCCGGTTGCGGTAGACGCGGTCGCCATGCGGGTGATGGGTCTCGACCCGGCGTCCTCGCCTCCCGTGCTCCTCGCGTACCTGCAGGGCTTGGGACCGATCGAGCAGGAATTGATCCGCGTGGCAGGCGCCTCCATCGAAGAGGTGGCAAGCCCGTTCCTGCAGCCGGAGATCAACCTCAAAGGCGGCAGAGACCTCGCCATTCACGCCTCCCGTGCCTGCCCCGGGTGCAGCGGCTATCTGCATTTCGTGCTCAATAAGCTAAAGAGGCCAGATCCTAGGGACCCGACGCGCCTCCT
>CAYZAF010000207.1:0-2041 GCA_964476435.1 uncultured Syntrophaceae bacterium | reverse complement strand
TCACGATGCCCGGGACCGCCGTCTCTCCGGCCCTGTGTAGATTCCCCCGGTGCCCCTTATCGGAAAACGAGCAATGTCCACCCATTGTCCCTCGGCTGGACGCAGGAATTTCCGGATATCCTCAGAGGCAATCAATCGACCGAGGGTGCGCTGGTCTACATAGTCGTACCGGTAGTCCCGGTACATCACGCGGAGGAGCATCACCTTCTCCTTGTGCTCGTTCGTCGTAGAATGAGAGATTGACAAATCTATTGTACCACGGAAAATAGCCTGAATACAAGGCAATTTCGGGACGAGATTGCTCTGTAATCTCTTTTATGCCCTGATAACTTCGCCCACCCTGCCCTCCCCTTACAAGGAAGGACCCGACGCGCACTGGTAAGGCACATGGGTCTTCCGGGGCGAACGGCCCGGCAAGGGAGGCGCGGGGAGTTCCGATAGCGGTCAGGGCCTCTCTTCTCACTCGCCTGCCTTCTTGCGCCCTTCAGGGAAAGCACGGGGTAAGGCGACTTATGGCTAGTTGACATGGCTCTGGCCTGCATGGTAATTGGTAATAGAGCTGTTTTCCGTCCTTTCAAGAAAAGGCAGTCCATCCATGCGAATTGTATACATCTCCTTCGGGATCATGTAATGAAGGTGGGCATACTCCCCCGCTGGGCCACGGGGTACCTGGCCGTCTTCCTGCTCCTCGCAGCCTCGAACTTCTACGCAGTCTGGATGCTTCACGAGTTGGGGGCAAGTACCATCCCAAGCATGAATGCAGACATCGGGATTCTGGACTGCCAGAAACGGCTCGTCGATTCCCTTCTTTCGCAGCTGCGCTATGAGAGGAAATATCTCCTTATGGGCGATCCCGGCCTATACAGCCAGTTTGTTGAGGCGAACCGGGAGTTTCACCGGTGCCTCGATGAGGGACGGTCTGTGGCGGACACTCCTGTCAAGAGGGACTTTTTCGACAGCACTGACGGGCTGCACCAACGGTACGAGGCGCTAGTCGATGAAGAGGCAAACCTTTTCAGGGACCATCGGCAGTACGACAAAGCCAGGTACCGCATGGAAAAAGACAAAGCGTCGGATGCGATCCTGGAAGAACTGAAGGAATTGGAGGGTTATGCGAGGCGGGACGTATCGAGGCGAATACACGTGGTGGGCGAGGCGGGGGTTTCGACGCTCAGGATAGCGGCCGGGTCGTCTGTAGCCACTATTTTGTGCGCCCTTTTCACCTCTTTCTTCGTGACGAGGAGCATTACGGGTCCCCTTACGAAACTGGTAAGGAAGACGAAGGAGATCTCCGCCGGCCGATTCAAGGGCGATCTCGATATTACGTCTCCTCCGGAGATCTCGGAGCTTGCGAAGGCCTTCAACTCAATGTGCGAGAAGCTGACTGCGGTGGACAGGATGAAGAGCGATTTTCTCTCCATGACCTCCCATGAGCTGAGGACTCCCCTCACGACGATAAAGGAAGGGACAAGTCTCCTTCTTGATGGGATCGGCGGGGAGATTACGGAAAAGCAGAGGAGACTCCTTACTATCCTCACCACGGAGACCAACCGCCTCATCGAGATGGTCAACTCGATACTTGACCTTTCAAAGATGGAGGCGGGGATGATGACCTACACGTTCAAGCGAGAAGACATCAGCCCCCTGATCGATCAAGCCATGACCGAGATAGCGCCGCTCGTAGAGGCCAAGAAAATCCAGCTTTCAAAGCAGATCGAGCAGAGCCTTCCCCTTCTCAAGATGGACGGCGACCGCATCCTTCAGACGCTCCGGAACCTCCTCGGTAATGCTGCCAAGTTTACCCAGGAGAAGGGCCGCATCAGCGTTGCCGCCCGTCTGGCGAAAGAGGGGGTAGAGATTGCCGTGGAGGACACAGGCCCAGGCATTCCGAAGGAAAAGCTGGCAACTGTTTTTGAGAAGTTCAGCGGCTCGGACCCCAAGCGGGGGACCGGGCTCGGCCTCGCCATCGTAAAGCACGTTATTGACGTTCACGGCGGCAGGGTCTGGGTGGAAAGCAAGCCGGAGCGGGGAAGCCGGTTTG
>CAYZAF010000206.1:0-2387 GCA_964476435.1 uncultured Syntrophaceae bacterium | reverse complement strand
GTAGTATTTCTCCCCGTCCCTCTCCATCTGCATCGCATAATCGTATACGTCCATATGCCTCCCCCGTTGCCCGTCTCGCACTGGCGCGCATTTACTGCGCTTCGACGCCCTCCAGCCTTTTCATCCTTTTCGTCGATAGAGGCGCCCGCCGAACTTAATATAGTTCGCTGGGGGGTGAGAAAGCAAGGATTGAAGCCTTGAGGCCTTCATTCTTCCTTGATGGATCGCCTTCGCACGGTGATCATCGAAGCAAAAGGGAAAGAGGGGTGCAAAGGGCGATCTATCCCTTGAGGAGCAGCGGGTTGAAGCGGGTCTCGCGGTCGTATACGTCCATGCCTTCCCGCCTCTTCAGGAAGTTCACCATCCAATAGGTGAAAGGCGTCGCGATTGCCTCGTATGCGGACTTGACGAGCCACTGGGTCACGGCAGTCGTGACAAGCATTGCAAGGGGTATGGTGCCCGCGAAGGCCAGGGAGATGAAGATGGCAGAATCGAGGGCCTGACCGGCGAGGGTCGAGCCGATTGTGCGCGTCCACAGCCATCGGCCATTGGTTGCGATCTTCATTTTGGCGAGGACGAAGGAATTGGTGAACTCCCCTGCGAGGTACGCCACGAACGAGGCGCCGAGGATGCGCGGGGTATAGCCGAGTATGCGCTCGTACGAGGCCTGGCCGTCCCAGAATGAGGCGGCGGGAAGAACCTGCCCTGCCCAGATCGCAGCCACCGTGAGGAGATTGCAGAAGAACCCGAGCCAGATCACCCGCCTAGCCTGACGATAACCGTAAACCTCGGTCAGGATGTCGCCGAAAAGATAGCTCAAGGGGAAGATGATGATGGCAGCCGGCAGGATAAGCCCGAAGATGCGAATGAGCTTCACCGCGATGATGTTTGCCGTGATAAGGCACGTCGTGAAGACCGCAACGATGAAGACGAACCACGGCGAGTAGCCGTCCCTCTCCTTTCCTTCCCCATCCATGGCATACCTCTTTTCCCTGACCCTAGGTGCGGGCCAAAAGCCGGAAGACATATGGTACACTATCTCACTCGGAGGTGACAACTGGGGTAGGGGGCCTTCCCGGGCATGTGCCCGGTCCCGGCTTGTCTAGGATCCGGCGAATAGCGTATACTATGGCACCCTATGTCTGAACATCATGCTCTCTTCGCTCGACCGGCCCGCTCACGCTGTTTCCAAAATAGAAGGTGATTTAATGAACAGAAGGGAATTTCTCAAGATCTCCGGCGCTCTCCTCGCCATGTCCGGATTGCTCCCGAGGCGCCTTTTCGCAAAGGAGACGCCCATCGTGGCAGTCGCGGAAGGCCAGGACTATGCGGCCATTACCAGAAGCGCGGTTGACGCCCTCGGCGGCATGGGCCGGTTCGTAAAACCGGGAAACACCGTGGTTGTCAAGCCGAATATCGGCTGGGACAGAAGGCCCGAGCAGGCGGCCACGACCCATCCCCTCGTGGTGAGGGGCCTCGTGGAAGAGTGTCTGAAGGCCGGCGCCAAGAAGGTGAAGGTCTTCGACAACTCCAATAACGACGCGAGGAGGTCGTACGAAAATTCCGGCATCCCTGCAGCTTTGAAAGACCTGAAGGACGTCGAAGTCAAGTTCATGGAGGACGAGCGCTTCAAGAAGGTGGACCTAAAAGGCGTCTTTCTCAAGGAGTGGGAGCTGTACGGCGAGGCCCTTTCGGCGGACGTCTTCATCAACGTCCCTATTGCCAAGCACCATTCGACCACATTACTGACCCTTGCCCTGAAGAACATGATGGGCATTATGGGCGGCAACAGGGGCATCGTCCACAGACAGATCGAGGACGCCCTCGCCGACCTCAGCTCCTTTGTGCGGAGCCACCTCATACTCGTGGACGCTACCCGCATCCTCACAGCCCACGGTCCCACAGGGGGCAGCCTCAGAGACGTCAAGGTGCTCAACAAGGTCATTGCCTCCACCGATATCGTGGCCGCCGATGCGTACGCAACGGGCCTCTTCGGATTGAAGCCCCAGGACATCCCGGTGACGGTCCGCGCTTACAAAAGGGGGCTCGGCGAGATGAACCTCGAAAAGGTAAGGGTGGTAAAAGCTTAAATGCCCATGGATAGGCCAATCCCTTCAGCTGCAACACAAGGTGCGCCACGGGTGAAGAGATGGAGCCTCTCCCGTTACTTTCAGCTTGCCTTTCTCGCCGCGTTCATCCTCCTCTTCATCACCACCGACTACCGGGGACAGGACCAGATCTCCATTGCCCTCAACAGCTTCTTCAGAAGCGACGGCCTCGTTGCAGCCACCTATCTCTTGTCCGCGAGGGCCTTTACTATCCTCCTTCTTCCGGGTGCGCTCGTGCTCCTCTTCTCCCTCCTCCTCGGCAGGTTCTTCTGCGGGTGG
>CAYZAF010000205.1:0-3082 GCA_964476435.1 uncultured Syntrophaceae bacterium | reverse complement strand
AGGCGGAAGGCAAGTACAGGACGACGGCCGATAGCGTGCGTCAATTCTACGTGAATAACGACCGGGGCGATCCTGTTCCCCTCTCGGCCCTTACGACCGTCGAGTCCCGCCCCGGCCCGGAGTTCACCATGCGCTACAACCTCTACCGCTCGGCGCAGCTCAACGTGCAGGGCAACCCCGGCTACAGTTCGGGCCAGGTGATGGCCGCCCTCGAAGACGTCTTCAGACAGACCATGCCTCCTGAGATGGGCCTCGACTACATCGGCATGAGCTTTCAGGAAAAGAAGGCGCAGGAAGGCATTCCCGCCTCGGCGATCTTTGGGTTTTCGCTCCTCTGCGTCTTCCTCATCCTCGCGGCCCTCTACGAGAGCTGGTCCCTCCCCTTGAGCGTGCTCCTGGGGACGCCGGTTGCCGTCTTCGGGGCCTTCGTCGCCCTCGCCCTGCGGCCCGGCCTTGTGAACAATGTCTATGCCCAGATCGGCCTCATCGTGCTCATCGGCCTTGCAGCGAAGAATGCCATTCTCATCGTCGAGTTCGCGAAGACACGCCATGAGCAGGGAAAGGCCCTCGACGCGGCTGCCCTCGAAGGTGCCCGCCTGCGTCTCAGGCCGATCCTGATGACGTCCTTCGCGTTCCTCCTCGGGGTGCTTCCTCTTGCCCTTTCGACCGGAGCAGGGTCCGGGGCGCACCGGACCATGGGCACTGCCGTCATAGGGGGAACGGCGGCTGCCTCGGCGATTGCCATTTTCCTGATACCCGTAACCTTTTACGTGGTAGGAAAGCTGTCAGGCCTCCACAGGACAAGGAAGAGAACCGGGGAAACGGAGGCGGACCATGGGTAAGGCCTCCATACTCCTTTTGGCTGCCGCGCTCCTGGCTGGCTGCGTGGTCGGCCCCAATTACCGCAAGCCTGTCATTGAGACGCCTGCAGCCTGGCGCTTCGAGGAGACTGAGGCCAGGGATACGGCGAACACCCTATGGTGGAAAGAGTTCCGCGACCCCGTGCTCGACGGGCTTATCGAGAGTGCCCTGAGGGAGAACAACGACATCAAGACTGCCGCGGCGAGGGTCGAAGAGTTCTTAGGCCGCCTTCGCACGACCCGCGCCGGGCTCTTTCCCCAGATCAATGCCGGGGCCAGCGCCCAGAGATTGGACGTGACCCGCTACACGAACCCGGTATTCCCTCCCGGGACGCAGAATCCCTACAGCGAACTCGAGCCCTATGTGAGCGTGAGCTGGCAGATCGATCTTTGGGGACAGCTCCGCCGGGCCACTGAGGCGGCGCGAGCCGACCTCCTCGCAACGGAGGAGGGCCGTCGCGGGGTCGTCCTTACCGTGGTGACGGCTGTGGCCGAGGCTTACACGGACCTGAGGGATCTGGACAAGCAGCTAGAGATCGCTAAAGCAACCGTAACGAGCCGTGGGAACTCGTTTCGCCTCTTCAAGCTTCGCTTTGACAGGGGGCTCATCTCGGAGGTCGAGCTGCGCCAGGCAGAGTCGGAATACGAATCAGCCGTCGCTACGGTTCCGGCCCTGGAGAAGCTGATCGCCTGGCAGGAGGACGCCCTGAGCGTCCTCGTGGGACGCAATCCTTCGGGGATCCCAAGGGGCCTCTCCCTTGACGAGCTTGCGCTCCCCGACGTCCCCTCAGGCCTGCCTTCACAGCTCCTGGAACGGCGACCCGATATACGCCAGGCGGAACAGAACCTCATAGCCGCCAACGCGAGGATCGGGGTGGCAAAAGCTGCCTATTTCCCGAACATCGCCCTCACGGGTCTTTACGGACTGGAAAGCATCGAGCTATCCACGCTGTTCACCGGACCTGCCAGGACATGGAACTATGGTGCATCGATAGTCGGTCCGATCTTCAATGCCGGGGCAACGGCAGGGGCGGTCAAGACTGCCACGGCCTTACAAAAGGAGAGCCTCTTCCAGTATCGGCAGGCGATCCAACAGGCCTTCAGGGAGATAGACGACGCCCTCATCGATCAGCGCAAGCAGAGAGAGCAGCTGGAGGCCCAGGGACACCAGGTTGAGGCCCTCCAGAAGTACGCGGACCTCGCTCAGCTGCGCTATGACAACGGGTACACGAGCTACCTCGAAGTGCTCGATGCCGAGCGCAGCCTCTTTGCCGCGCAGCTCGCGTTCGCGCAGACCAAGGGAAACCTCTTCGACGCCCTCGTAAACCTCTATAAGGCTATGGGCGGAGGATGGGTCGTTGAGGCGGCGAGCCTGACGAGCGGCTAGGGCTGTTCAATTCGGCTTGGACGACCGCGTGAAACGATCGCGATCTTTGGCGCGCTTTTCTCCTTATGTCCTCCGACGTACGTTTAGTACGCCTGCGGCCTATAAGGCTCAAATCGCATCCAAACCTCACGATCATTCCACGCGCTCATCCATTCCGTGCAAGGGGTATCAGCCAGCCGGGGCTGATACCCCTTGCAGGTACAGAAGATATGCATGTATTATCCCGGGGCATAGGCTCCCGGCGCATCCTTGTCATTCCGACCCGTACGTGGGCCGAAATGACAAGGACCGACATCGTGTTCGATACTAATGAAGCCATCGGTTGATTAAGTAAAGACAGAATGACGGTTCCGTCCGCGAAAAGGCTGTTCCTTCTCGATTCGCATCGCTCGTAGCTGCTGGGGGACCCGTCCCGAAAGACGAGCGTACGAGGGATCAAAAGGCAAGCCCCGCGCCAGGAGGGTGCGGGGCTTCACCTTAGCCCCGCGCCGAACCGAGGCAAATAACTACGGTAGGGCGTTCCTGTTTGCGGAGCACCACATAGTGGAATTGATAGGCTAGAACCCGCGGCAGACAGCCCTTTGGTGCCGCGGGTGGGTGCGCAATCGGTGCGTGAGCGAGTCTTGCGTGTAGACGGGTCAGCACCGGAGGCGGCTAGCGTTTCGGAAGGAATAGCCTTCGGAAGCGGACGAGGGTTTGGGGTTTGAGGGTAATCTTGCCTTTCAAACTGACCGATTTCTATGACTAGGAAGAAAGGGACGATCCCGAAGAAAAGAGGCTGCCGCTACGCAGAAGCGCTTAAGCGAATCGGAAGGAATAGCCTTCGGAAGCGGAC
>CAYZAF010000204.1:0-3131 GCA_964476435.1 uncultured Syntrophaceae bacterium | reverse complement strand
TAGGCGACGTGGGTCTGCATATATTCGGCGATGCCGTGCTTGCCGTCGTCGCCGCCAATGCCAGATTTCTTCCAGCCGGCGTGGTATCCCTGGAGCGTTGAGCCATGAGCCCTGTTGACGTAGGTCTCTCCGGCTTCCAACTCGTTGAGGGCTCTCATCATGGAGCTTATGCTCCGGGTGTAAATCGACGACGCCAGACCGTATTCGCAGTCGTTGGCCAATTCAATTGCCTCATCGAGGGTTTTGAAGGTCGAGAAGAGGAATACCGGTCCGAATATCTCTTTGCGCATGATCTCTGCATTGCGCCGGCAACCGGACAGAATAGTAGGCTCGTAAAAGAAGCCTTTCGCGAGATGGGCCGGCCTCTTTCCGCCGATGATCGTTTTGGCGCCCTCGTCTATCGCCCGGCCGACCATGCCGCTGATCTTGCTCAAAAGACTCTTACTCGACACCGGTCCCATGTCCACATCGGGGTGCATCGGGTCGCCGACTTTGATCTTCTTGATCTCGTCGATCAATCTATCCAGGAACTCGTCCTTTATTTTCTCATGGACGTAGAGGCGCTCGGCAGCAACGCAGACAGCACCGGCGGAGGCGAAGAAGCGCGATTTCATGACGCAATCGACGGCCACGCCGAGGTCAGCGTCGTCCATCACTATAGCCGGAGCCTTGCCGCCCAGCTCCAGCGACACTTTGGTGAGGTTCTCTGCCGAATTTCTCACTATATCCTGGCCGGCCTCGACGCTCCCCGTCATGGTGACGAAGCTGACTAGGGGGTTTTGCACGAGCTCACGGCCTACTATGGAGCCGTTGCCGGACAGGACATTGACGACCCCCTTGGGTATCCCCGCCTGCTGGACCAATTTCGCAAATTCGAAAGCGTTGTTGGGAGTGGTGCTGCTCGGCTTTACCACTATCGTATTTCCCGTAATCAGTGCGGGCCCAACCTTGCGGCCCAGGCTCATTATGGGTGCGTTCCACGGTATGATGCCTGCGACCACGCCCCACGGCTGCTTGAGGATCAGAATGGTCTCGCTTCTGGAATCTGTGGGGACAACCTCTCCTTCCAGCCGCCTCGCCCATTCTGCCGCATACTCGATGAACTCTGCGCCCCGCAACACATCGAACTTCGAACTGGCGTAGGTTTTCCCCAGCTCTTCGGTAATGATTCCCGCCAGAGAATCGAGGTTTTCCCTGATAAGGGCCGCCAGCTTTCTGAGGTAGACTGCTCTTTCGTTCGGCGGGAGCCGGCCCCATTCTTTCTTCGCGCTGAAAGCAGCATCGGCGGCCATGCGAACATCTTCCGCCGAGCTTTCGGGCACCTCGCTTATCGCCTCTTCGGTTGCAGGATTGATCACGGACATGAAACCATTGCTCGCAGGCGGCACAAATTCTCCGCCGATGAAATTGAGGTACCTTTTCATTCTCCGTTCTCCTTTTTGCCCAGCGCAGTTATTTCGCTGTTGGGGGTCTGTCCCGAAATAGTCCCCAAATGACCTTCTGCACGTTCGTCCTTCAAATAGGGTAATGCCGTTTGGTTTTCTGCAGGCTTACCCACCGCAATTCCGTAAACTCCTCCATGGACTCGAAGCCGTTTCTGCCCCACCCACTTTCTTTCATGCCTCCCAGAGGGGCGTGAGCCTCGTCGTGAAGGGAAGAATCGTTGATGTGGCAAACACCGCTCTCGATCCGTTCCGCCATTTCGAGGCCCTTCTGGAAATCACGAGTAATAATTCCGGATGAAAGGCCATACTTGGAATTGTTGGCCAGCTGAAGGGCATCCTCCGCATCTCTGGCAGCAATCACAGGCGCCAGCGGTCCAAAGGTCTCTTCCTGAAAAAGGCGCATCTCTTTGGTGACTCCTGAAAGGACGGTGGGATGATAGCAGAGACCGTCGTGCTTGCCGCCGCAGAGGAGTTTGGCTCCATCAGCAATCGCCCCATTCACCTGACCGATCAATTTTTCGAGCTGTGTTTTGTTGATGAGCGGACCAATTACCGTCTCGGGATCCTTCGGATCTCCCACCTTCAAGGCCGCAGCGCGGGCGACGAATCGTTTGAGGAATTCGGCTATGATAGGTTCTTCTACAATGATCCTTTTGGAGTTCATGCAAATCTGTCCCAGATGCATAAACCTTCCAAAAATAGCTGCATCCACGGCAATCTCCATGTCGGCATCCTTGAGAATGATAAGGGGATCGTTGCCGCCCAGTTCCATGGTCATCTTCTTGAGATACCTTCCCGCCTTCTCAGCCAGTTGCTTGCCGACCTCCGTAGATCCCGTGAAAGTGATTCTCCTCACCCGGCTGTCCTCGATGAACTGATCGCCTACCTCGCCGCTCCGCCCGGGGCCGTTCGTCACCAGGTTAAAGACACCTCTGGGAAAGCCGGCTTCTTCAAATATCTCTGCCATGAGAACCCCTCCCACGAAGGCCGATTCGGCGGAAGGCTTGAGTACTACCGTGTTCCCGTAAGCAAGGGGAAAAACGACGGCACGCAGTGAAAGGACAACGGGAGCATTCCAGGGGGAGATGGCACCCACCACCCCTACCGGCTGACGGAGCACCATGTTGAATGCGCCGGGAAGATCGGCGGGAATTATTTGACCCGAGACGCGATGGACCTGTGACGCAGCTTCACGCAGGAAACCCGGCCCGAGACCGGTCTGGAAGCGTCCCCAGTTAACCGTGGCACCAGCCTCCTCGGCAAGGGCCAATGTTATCTCTTCAGCTCGCCTCTCCATAACATCAGCGGCCTTAAGAAATAAGGCGCGCTTTTCCGAGGGCGGGACTCCGGCCCATGTTGGAAAGGCAGCGGCAGCGGCGTCGATGGCGCGCTTGGCATCCTGTTTGCCTCCACTTGCCAATCTCGTGTAAACTTCTCCCGTGTAAGGGTTGAGGTCATCGTAGGCCTTGCCGCTCAGGGCGTCGACCCACTTGCCCCCAATGTACATCTGATGGACTTTTGTCATTGATCACCCCTTCAGCTTAATGGTATTCAGATGCCTCCAAGAGACGGATGGAAGCTTTGATAAGGGACCGCCGCACAGCCCGTGTTGCCAAGCGACTGAAGCCGCGCCCATTCTGTGAACGTCGGCATATTCATTGTGGCAAGCACTCGGTTGACTTGACC
>CAYZAF010000203.1:0-4634 GCA_964476435.1 uncultured Syntrophaceae bacterium | reverse complement strand
TCCCAGGAGGCAGTGAGCCCGACCTGGTCCTGGGTGTAGCTCAGCTCCCCCGGCGTAGCAAGCGGCCCATAATGGCTGAGCCGGTTGTATTGCAGCGAGCCGATGGCCTGCTGGGTCTGCGGATAGAGCTGCCCCCTCGCGAGGGCGAGCTGGGCCCTTGCCTCCAGCACGCGGACCCCTGCCGTCCTGAGGGTGAGATTCTGGCAATATGCGGTTTCAACGAGCCCGTCGAGCACAGGGTCGTTGAAGACGCGCCACCAGGCGCGGTATTCCGGCTCCCCGTTCGTTATGCGCTTGTCTTTTGCCTTTGTCCAGTTCGTGAGGAGGGACGTCGGGGGCCGGACATAGTCTGGTCCGAGCATCACGCACCCGCTCAGGAAGAGCGCGACAGTCGCGAGCACTATCCGTGTATGCATCAAGAGTAGAATAGTTCCTCGTCCCCGTAGTTGCACGTCTCTCTAGTAAATCACGGGCAGGAAGCTCTTCCATCCTCAGCTTGGACGGGAAGGAGAGGAGCCTTGAGGGCTTTTCACGCTGGTTTGAGGCTTTAGGCCTGCCAGGCCCCGGCCAAAGGGAGATGTCCGTCTTATTCTCTATGTATCGACCCGCCATCGCCAAAGGGCTCGATGATTTTTCGCGAAAGAGGAGGGGCTGATGATGAGTTCGGTTTCGGGGCTTACGAAGTACACGATGTTTATTAACGCAAGGTGGGTAGAGCCGCTCTCGGGTCAATACTTTGAATCTCTTAACCCGTATACGGGCGAGGCCTGGGCGTTGATACCGGACGCAAGACAGGAGGATCTGGATCGTGCCGTGGACGCAGCCCGCAGGGCATTGGAAGACCCGGCTTGGAAAGGGATGACGCCCATGGAGAGAGGCCTCCTCATGCGCCGTTTCGGTGACATACTTCGGGAAAATGCCGAGCGCCTCGGCCACGTTGAGACGAGGGACAACGGCAAGCTTATTCGCGAGATGCTCGGTCAGGCAAGGGCTCTTCCGGGCTACTATTACTATTACGCAGGCCTGGCAGACAAGATTCTGGGGGAGACGATCCCCCTGGAGAAGTCGTCGATACTCAACTACACGCTGAGGGAACCAATCGGGGTAGTAGCCATCATCACCCCTTGGAATTCCCCTTTACTCATCTTGAGCTTCAGTCTGGCCGCAGCTCTCGCGGCCGGCAATACGGTTGTGGTGAAGCCTTCTGAGCACGCGTCTGCATCGACCCTTGAGTTTGCGAGGCTCGTGGAGGAGGCTGGGTTTCCACCGGGCGTGTTCAACGTGGTCACCGGCTTCGGGGCCACTACCGGCGGGCCCCTCGTCCGCCACCCTGGGGTGAACAAGGTAGTCTTCACGGGTGGCGCGCAGACGGGTATAGGCATCGGTCAATTGGCTGCGCTCAATCTGACACCCACCCTCATGGAGCTTGGTGGCAAGTCCCCCAATATCGTCTTTGCCGACGCCACCATGCCCAATGCCGTGAACGGCTGCATCGCAGGGATATTTGCCGCGAGCGGCCAGACGTGCCTCGCAGGCTCCCGCCTCTTTCTCCACGAGGACATACACGACGAATTCCTGGAGCGCCTGAGAGAGCGCACGAGGATGATCAAGATGGGGGATCCCTCCATAATGGAATCGGAGATGGGGCCCATGTCGACGATCGACCAGCTCCACAAGGTTGAAAGCTTCGTCGAAGGGGCCATTAAGGAAGGGGCGGACCTCGTGTATGGCGGGAAGCGCCCGGATGATCCCGGATTGAGAAAAGGCTGGTTCTTCATGCCCACCATATTCGACGGGGTGCGCAACGACATGCACCTTGCCCAGGAAGAGGTCTTCGGGCCGGTCCTTGCTGTCTTGCGGTTCCGGGAAGAAGAGGAGGTTATTGCCCTGGCGAATGACACGCGATACGGCCTTGCAGCCGGGATCTGGACCAATGACGTGAGGCGGGCCCACAGGGTAGCGAGGGGCTTGAAGGCGGGCACCGTATGGATCAATACTTACCGGGCCCTCTCGTATGCATCTCCTTTCGGGGGCTATAAACAGAGCGGCTTTGGCAGGGAGATGGGCATGGATGCCATAAGGGAGTTCACCCAGGTGAAGAGTGTATGGGTCGATCTCGCCGAGACCGCGGCAGACCCGTTCATCATCCGCTGACGCGAGGAGCTTGACGAAAGGCTCGCTTCCGTCCCCCGTACAGGAACGAACAGTCTAGATTGTTTGCAATCGGGCGGCAGGAATCGTCTATTTACCAAATATGCTTTTCAGACCCTTCTCTATTCCGCCAACGCCCTTCTCAATCCCTTGAGTCGCTTTTCCGACGATACCCCTCTCTTGTCCCTTCTCGACGGCGCTGAGCTTGACTCCCTGCTGAGCTGCCTTGATGGCCAGAGGGCAGAGCCGCTTTTCGTCGGAACTGGAGCCGACCAGAACGCTCCCCAGACCGACCGGGCCGAGCAGCATAAGACCGCCTACTGCCTTTCCCGCAGCTATGGCCGTTTGCTCATAGTCGATTCCGAGGGACGGGTGGGCGAGGGTTCCCCCGAGCTTGAAAGGCCTCGTTAGCTCACCCAGGCTCACGTTGAGCTTTCCGGTGATACCCGTGCCGATCCCCTCTTTCGGGACAGGCTTGAGACTGAAATCCAGCCCTTCCGTTTGGAGGTTTAACGTTCCGTCTCCCACAACACTCATGTAGTCGCTATTCACCACGAGGGCCGTGGTCTCTGCGATTCCGTTCGTGATCTTGAATCCGCACACGATGCAGCTCACCTGAGTGGAGGGTGACTCTTTGTTGAACGGGTTGATCATGCGGAAAACATTCGAAGTGATATTGGAACCGAGGATTCCCATGTATCTGTTGTTGATCCTTCCCTCGCCCATGATCACGTACACCATGCCGTTGAGGCCGGCCATGACGCCCGCAACGGACTCTCCCCTCCCACTCACATTGACGCTGACATCCGCACGCCCTTCGAGGATGTTGGGCTTTTTGAGTTCTCTCTCCAGCGCGCCCACATCGAGTTGCTTGATCGTCACTATCGTCGCCATCTGGGCCGCTTTGCCCTGGGATTCCACATCGATACGACCATTGAGGTTCCCTCCGCCCACGACAGCGGTGAGGGGCTTTATTGACAGCCGGCCGTCGGTGAGCGCCAGCCCTGCGTCAAGGTCGCGAAGGGCAAGCTGCGGTGTGAGAACTTCCGCCGCATTGAGACTCACCGTTGCATCGATCGACGGGAGCGATCCCAGAGGAAGGGGTGAATTAGGGAAGACTCTGTTGCCAGTCTCCTGCTTTTTTGAAGGGCCTTCCTTCTTTCCCACGAAAGACCGCAAATCGAGCCTTTTCGACCGCAGGTCGGCCGTCAAAAGGGGTCGGGGCTTGGAGAGGTCCGCGCTGAGAGACCCGTTGACATCGCTGCCCGCAGCTTTCACGTTCAGCTCGGCGATCTCATAGACCTTCGGTCGGGGGTCGGTGATGCGGCACGACATCTCTACAGGGCCTTGTACTGGTATCGGCTCACCCAGAAGCTCGCCCATCTGTCCCGCATCATTGCTCTTGGCCTTCACCAAAATGTTCAAACCCCGCAAGCCTGTCAAGTCCCTGATAGTGCCTTCAAGGCTGGCTGTGGCGCCTGCGATTGACATAGTCAGGTTGAACGGCCACGGCCTACTGGTGTCTGAGAGGCTTGCAAGGGGAACGACGTTGCCCGAGACGCTGAAAGACTTGCCGTTATAGGAGCCGTCCAGCGACAGTTTCAGCGGGCGATCAGCACCCGGCGCGGATGCGTCGAAACGCTTCAGTATCACGACATACGCCGCATTGGTTTTCCCGTTACGATAGGTGAGATGACCATTTTTGACGTCGATCTCATTGACGGTAAGCCGAACCTTGTTCGCTGTGGGGCTTTCCTTATTCGCTTTGCCGGTGCTCATCTTCGTGAGAAAACCGAGGTTTGATTCACCGCTGGGGCTTGTCTCTACGAGGATATCGGGATTCAGGAGGACAAGGCGCCTCACGTCAAGGTGGCGAAATATCAAAGGGATAAGGGAAAGTTGCACCTCGAATCGCTTGATTTCGGCCATTTCCGGCCGCGACCCCCAGGGTGCGTTCTGCAGGGCCGCGTCGGTCACTACAAGGGTAGGATTGAGACCGACCTCAAGATCGAGCTTCCCCTTGAGCGTCAACTCCCGGCCTGTTGCCTCCTTGAACGCGCTCTCTATCTGCGGCTTCAGCTTATTGTAATCGTAGGTGGAAACGATCACTAGAACCGCTGACAAAAGAACCACGATCACCAGAACAACGACGGCCAGAGCACGCCTCAAGCTCATGGTTTTCCTCCTCTCGCAGCTCGTCAAAAGCTAAAAGGTCTGAAAAGGAGAGTAGACCCAACCCTTTTGATGCCTCTCTCTAATTTTATGGGCTATTGCGACTGGGTGCAAACAGTTTGCGTCCTGGCTTTTCACCCGGCTGCCGATTGATCGAGCTTCTCCCCCAGGGACTCCATTATTGCGGTGAGCTTCACTACGGCCTTGTCGATCCCCCTCAGATAGGAGTCCCTCACGTCAGCGGAAGACGGTTTCGGACTGCCCAGCGCAATGGGAGACGCATCGAAAGACGGGAGGGAGTGGTGCCAGTA
>CAYZAF010000202.1:0-10080 GCA_964476435.1 uncultured Syntrophaceae bacterium | reverse complement strand
GGTGTGTACATGAACGGCGCTGAACTGATCTTTAAGACCGCGGCCGCCTGCGGCATAAACATATGTTTTGCGAACCCGGGGACCACGGAGATACCCCTCGTTGCCGCACTGGACACAATCAAGAGCGTGAAGCCTGTGCTCGGCCTTTTCGAGGGTGTCTGCACGGGGGCGGCAGATGGGTATGGGCGAGTCACCTCTGCGCCGGCAATGACCCTCCTCCACCTGGGCCCAGGCCTGGCGAACGGCGTCGCGAATCTCCACAACGCGAGGAGGGCGGGCACGCCAGTGGTCAATATCATAGGCGAGCATACGACCTGGCACAGGCAGAACGATCCCCCCTTGGCCATGGGCATAGAGGCCCTCGCCGGCACCATATCCGGTTGGCAGAAGACGGTCGGGTCCGCCGACTCGATTTCCCGGGACATGACGGATGCGGTGGGAGCTGCCCTCTCAGGACGGATCGCAACGCTCATAGTGCCGAATGACCTTCAGCAGGCCGACGTAAGCGACCGTGCTCTGCCGACACTCGGACCTATCTTCGACGCCGTTGACCGCGCCGCCGTGGATGAGGCCGCCCATGCTTTGAAGAACGGCAGAGCGAGGGCGCTCATCCTGGGGGGAAGGGGATGCCGCGAAGATGGCCTCCTCGCTGCGGCGCGCGTGAAGGAGGCAACGGGATGCGACCTGCTCTCCGAGGGGTTCCCCCCATACGTAGAGAGGGGAGCCGGTCTACCTCAAGTGGATCGCATCCCCTATTTTCCTGAAGCCGCCCTCAGTCTGCTCTCGAAGTACGAAGCGGTGGTCCTCGCGGGGGCGCATGAACCTGTCACGTTCTTCGGCTACCCGGGTCTTCCGGGAAGGCTCCTTACAGAAAAACAGAAGAAGGTCGTCCTTTGCCGCGAAGGCCAAGACACGATAGCGGCCCTGCGGCTCCTCGCTGAGACCCTCGGAGCACCGCGTGTTTCGGCAATGAGCAAAGATGCTTTTGCTGCTTTTCATCGTCCTGACCTCCCGACCGGTCTTTTGACCCCGGAGAAGGCATGCAGTGTGATCGCCGCTCTCCAGCCTGAGAACGCCATCATTGTGGATGAAGGGGTGACCAGTTCCTTCGCCTATTGGGACCTTTCCTTCGGAGCACCCCGACATGCTTTCCTGTCCGTAGCGGGAGGCGCCATTGGATACGGGATGCCGTGCGCGATAGGAGCTGCTCTGGCCGCCCCGGGCCGAAAGGTAATCGACGTGCAGGCGGACGGCAGCGCCCTTTACACGGTGCAGGCCCTCTGGACCCAGGGCCGGGAGGGGCTCGACATAACAACCCTCATCTTTTCGAACAGAAGCTATCGCATACTGGAAATGGAGTTCTCCCGTTCGGGGATCAGCGCCGCGAGCCCGGCTGCGAGGGCCCTCACCAGCCTCTCCTCACCAGAGATCAATTGGGTGGAGATGGCCTGGGGGTTCGGCGTCCCCGCCGTATCAGTCGATACGTCCGAGGCCCTGGCGGCCGAAATACGTTGGTCTCTTTCGGAAGGAGGCCCTCACCTTATCGAAATGCGCCTGTGACCGAGAAAGGAGATACGGGAAGTGCTTTATTGCCGCTGAAGCGCGTCGGAATTCTCCGATTCAATTGAGTCGGAAAATTCCGAAGCCTGAAACTTTTCACCCCAGGATAAGGACGAAGCATTGCGCGAAAAAAGGGTAGGTCGGTCTACGAAGGATACCTCGACAGCCAAATTTTTGACATGTCGGCGACCATAAGCCATTGACACAAAGAGATATTCTCTCCTTTCGGCCCGGTCCGTGGGCCGGGGCCACCCATCATAGACCTTTGGCACCGTTTCTGCAAGTTATACGGTATGTCCACCTCGCGGTGAGAGGGAGATGACGGCATGATCGACAGGAAGGCATTCCTCCAGATAACGAAGGCCCTCATCCTCGGAATGCGAAACACCCTCACCGACCCTTCCGCCTGCATGAAACAGAATATCATTGAGGAGCTGGCTGCGGTCCTCGGTGTGGACCGATGTGTGATCTTCAAGATCGGCGAGGAGGAGGCGGACGGCGCGCCGAGGGAGTGCTGTGAGATAGCAGCCGGGGTCCCGCGGGAGGAGTACGGACCCGATTTCCGAGGCAAATCGGTTCTCGATGCTCACCCGGACATAAAGGGTGCGGTGGAAAATGGCGGGGTGCTTGTGATCAAACATCCCGCCACTGACGAGCGGACGGCCTATTTCAGGGGAATCATAGAGAAGAAGGACGTATCTGAGATTGCCTACATACCGCTTTCCATCGAAGGGGATAGCCGGCCGGCAGGGGTCATCGTTTTCGACGCGGTCCATGGAAGGTCGTTCAGCAAGGACGAGATCGAGTTCTGCTCGGAAGTGGCCGAGCTTCTCGGCCTGCTTCTAGGGCAGGAACGGATCATGCTGCAGCATTTCAGGGATGCGATTATCAACAAGGTAGTGCCCCTGGGAGGCTTCGCGAGGAGGCTGCAGGAAAACGTGAGAACAACCCTCGATTACATCGAGATCATACGGAAGGAGGCCATAGAAATAGACTCGATCCTGCCGAAGACGCTGGACGGATTGTAAGAGGCCGGCCCATCGCAAATCCTTTGAGGCAATGCGCATGGGTCCGGCTCGTAATGCTCCTTTGCGTCCTTTGCCGATCAGTTCTGCGTGCTTCTGGCCACATCAGCCTCGTCCGTGACCGCGTTACGCACGATCACCCTCTGCACTCCCTGCCGTAGCAAACCCCGACCCCGGAAAATATACCTGCCCGCGCTTACATTGTATATGTCGAGAAAAAAGATCCCTTGTTGCCGGATAGGGGCCGTCGGCCGGGAACGAGCAAGGGAGACAAGCCATGGGCTACGAATATGACCTCATCGTGATCGGTGGGGGAGCGGCTGGATTGGTTGCCTCGAAATTTGCGGCAGGAGTCGGCAAGAGGACGGCCCTCATCGAAAAAGGCAGACTGGGTGGCGAATGCACGCTCTATGGGTGCGTTCCGAGCAAGACCCTCGTGAGATCCGCGAGTCTGCTCCATCAGATGAATCGTCTGCACTCAAAGGGACTCGCCCCTTCCGGGCCTTGCCCGGTCTCGACCCAAGGGGTGATGGCCCACGTGCGCTCAGTGGTGGAGGAGGTGGCGCAGGGTCACGGGCAGGAGAAGCTCGAACGGCTCGGCATCCGGGTCATCTTTGGCGACCCCAGCTTCGTAGACAACCACGTCATCCGGATCAACGGCAGGGCTGTCTCGGCACGGAGTTTCATCGTTTGCACCGGCTCGTCCCCCCTTGTCCCGCCAATCGAGGGCATAGACAGGACACCCTACCTGACCAACCAGAACCTCTTTGCCATGGAGAGCCTCCCCCAATCGATGATCGTTCTGGGAGCCGGACCCATTGGCATCGAGATGGCCCAGGCGTTCGCCTACCTCGGCGTGGCAGTTACGGTCGTAGAGCAGGCGGAGCAGGTGCTCATACGGGAGGACAGGGAGTTGGCGAACCTCTTGTCCAGCCGGCTCTCAGAGCAGGGCGTACACCTGCGCATGGAGACGAAGGCGGTAAGGCTCGCGGACCAGATGGGCGCGGCTGCGCTCACCGTGGAGGACGCAACAACGGGAAGACAAGAGGTGATCACTGCTTCGGCCATCCTGGTCGCAGTGGGAAGAAAAGCCAATGTCGACGGCCTGGGATTGGAGGCTGCCGGGATCGATTTTTCCTCAAAGGGCATAAAGACCGACAGGAGACTGCGCACAACTGCGGGAAACATATACGCATGCGGCGACGTGGTGGGTCCCTATCAGTTCTCTCATATGGCAGAGTATCAGGCGAGAATAGCGGCACGGAACGCACTCTTCCCTTTGAAGACCTCCGCTGACTACGGCAACTATGCGTGGTGCACGTTTACCGATCCCGAGTTTGCCCATGCGGGTCTCACTGAAAGCGAGGCACGTCAGGCCTACGGAGAAAGGATCAAGGTATTCAGGTGGCGATACAATGATACGGATCGCGCCAGGACAGAGGCTGAGCCTTTCGGCATGGGCAAATTCGTCTGCGACAACTCATACAGGCTGCTGGGCGCCCATATCCTCGGTGAGCGCGCGGGTGATCTCATCCACGAAGCACAGATCGTCAAGACCCAAGGTATCCCCTTTCACCGGCTGGATTCGGTCATCCACGTCTATCCCACCCTTTCTGATGTTGTCAGGCAGCCCGCCAAAATGAGCCGTATCGAGAGGCTGCAGAGCAGTCTCTTCGTGAAAGTGGCGAGAGGTCTTCTTAGTCGCAGGCCAACGCCTCCTTGACATGGGTTATATAATGTCTTACTTTAGTATACACTGAAATCTAGGCTGTCTGCGAAGGCAGGACGGAAAGCCCGGGTCTTTAGATTCTTATCCCCTGCCTCTCGAGACAGCCGGGCTGCCGCACGAAAAGGAGGCGACTCCATCGATTCCCATGGCGGCCTCAAGAAGGAGCAGGTATGGCAGCATCGCTGAGGGGCACGGAAAATAGAGAGATCTTCCTCGAGAAGGTAGTGCCTATCATAGCATCGGTGATCTGGGTGGTCGCCGTCTATTGCATGAGGAGGATCTTCGGTTTCTGAAAGGCAGGTACTCCTTGAGAGATCCCTGATCCTTCGGGAAAAGAAGGGCCATGTCGCTTTGGTGAAGGTCTCGCGCTCCTTATTGCTCACATGAGCCGAGGGATTTCCCTCCGCACGCAGAGCCGTCGGTCCAGGTTGCCCCCGCGAGGTTTGCGCCGGTGAGGTCAGTGCCCGTGAGATCGGCTCCGGTGAGGTTTGCGCCGCTGAAGTTTGCACCGCTGGCGTTTGCCCCGGCTAGGGTGGCGCCCGAGAGGTTCGCGCGGCTCAAGATCGCACTGGCCAGGGTGGCGCTCGTGAGGTTCGCCTCGGTAAGATTCGCCCCTGTCAGGTTTGCGGCCGTGAGATTGGCTCCGGCCAGGTTTGCGCGGACGAGCTTCACCTTGGCCAGGGGCGCCCTAGACAGATCGCATTTCCTGCAATTGCCGTCTTTCGTAAGGGCGGTCAGCGCATTCGAATCAAAGGCATCCACCCCGCTCGCTCCGAGGGACGATAGGGCAACGACCGCAAGAACCAAGGACCATTTCTTCCTTCCACCCATAGGCGCTCCTCCTAAGTCTTTTGTGCCCTCTGACATCCCCTTTTGCACATCGGACGGCTCTACCCATTTATATAGCACGTGACACCCTTGCAGGCAACCATCTTCTCAAAGAAGGGTCTTCTTAAGCCTCTTTAAGTTGCCCGGTCGTTCAGCCCCAACACCCTTTTAGGGAACTCCTTTAGGCAAAGGCGGCAATACCGATAACAAGGGCGGCTGTAGTATACTATGCTCCTCGATTGCGAAAAGGGGCCGTGAAACCGGCCATGAGCGGCCTTATCTTCATGATAGGGGTATGACATGCGTGCACGGAGCGTACTTTTGACCGGGACTTTTCTCCTTATGCTGCCTTTCCTCAGTCCTTCCCTGGCTTCTGCAAAACCCTTCCTCGTGTCCGATCCTTATTCGAAATCGCAGATCCAGCCGACTCGGTTCCTCTTTGTCTGTGGAGAGCTCAGGTTTTCCCGTGCCCCCGAGACCCTGCCCGACGGGAGGAAACGGCTCAAGCTCGATCTGGCGATCCTTCCGCAAGGCGAGACTACCTTGGAGATCAAAGCAGTGAACGAGGGCCTTCGGATGGAGTCGAAGGCGGTGGAGGTCCGCCTTTTGAAGAAGGGGCCTGACGTGTCGATGCTCCCCCCAGTTATCGAGCATTCGCCTCCTCAGGAGGCGCAGGAGCAGGCGCCGCCGGAAAAGCGGAAGATCCCGCCGTCGCGCACTTATCAAGGCCACCTTAAGGGACCCTGACAGGAAGGGCAAGAAGACTTCCTGCCGGGTAGCTTAAGGCGCCCACTCTCTTCTCGCGCGTTGCCGCAATGACCAATCCCTTGAGATTGTCTCTGAGAGACCCGGATGATATAGTATGGGCGGGCCGCCAAGAGGGTCGACGGCACGCAACAAAAGCAAAATGAAGGAAAGGGGATCGATCGATGGCAGAGTCCAGGTATGGAAAGTACATCTGCACTCAACTCAAGGAAGGCGTCGTCATGCCAGGCTTCAAAGGTCCCCAGATCACCGGCCGGGGATATGAGGATGGGTACCGGCGTCGGCTCGAGCACATCATATGGATGGACGGCGAAGTCATTCCCGGCGCCTTTTACGCGGAGTGCACCTGGATGTGGCCGCCTTCGATGAGGGACCAGAGACCGGCGATTATCGACCCCGAAGCATTGAAAAACATGCCGGCCGTCCAGCCGCACACCCACAAGTTCATTGAAGTCGTCACTTTTTTCGGAACCAATATGGACGACCCGAGCGATCTCGGCGGCGAGATCGAGTTCTGGCTGGAGGATGAACGGTTCTTCCTCACCAAAAGCTTCCTTGCTTACATCCTGGCCGGCATGAAGCACTGTCCCCTCAGGATTATCAGGGCGGATTCGCCCATGTTCCACTACACAGTGGGCCCGGGCGAAAAGTACACATAAGCTGTTGATCGTCCCTGGCACGGAAAGCCGCGGAAATTCTAGCAGAAGGGGAAGGAGAGATGAAATACGCCAAGAACCTGCTCACATCCGACAAGGCAAGACCCATTTTCCCGTCCTTCCGCCATGACCAGGATTCCCCATACGTGCGCAGGGTACTCCAGCTCGACGCAGAGACCGTGCCGGGGGCGGAGTTTTACAGCGAAGCGAAGTGGATCGTGCCGGGTAACGCATCCGCGGAAGGGATCGTCATGGTCGATTCCCACACCCATCCGTGGAGGGAGCTTGTCAGCTTCTTCGGCTTCGATTACGAGAACATCCTCGATCTTGGGGCGGAGATAGAGTTCACCATCGATCACGAGAAACATCTCATTACACGAAGCTTCTCGGCGTTCATCCCCGCAGGCGTGCCGCACGGTCCGCTCATCATCAGGAACGTGAGGAAACCCATTTTTCACTTCACTGCGGCAGAAACAGGCTCCTACGAATAGGCCTCCCCAAGAGAAAGTCCTATTGCAGGAGATACTGCTGGAGTTCCTGATAGTACCCGAAATCCCCGCCCATGAAGCTCGCCCCTATCTGCAGATTCCCTTCAGCTGGGGAGATCCGCTCGCGCCTGCAGAGGAGCCTTATGGGCCTGTGCACCTGGGGAAGCACGAAGGCAGCCTCAAAACAGCCGCTTCCCCCCTCGTTCCCTACCATTGACCTTTCTTCCTCCGGTATGGAAATGCACATGCCCCCGAGGGATATGTCGAGGACCATTGCCCCCTCCAGGCTTGAGGCCACAGAATCGGCTGCCTTCACCAGGGCCGGGACCGAGAGAGGTCTCCGCTCGTAGCGCCGCTTTCCGGAAGTCTCCTTAAGCACGCGACGGCCCCTGAAGAAGCCCGTCAGGATGTGCTCCACAGCCGAAGATAAGGAACGGCCCTCCTTCGAGGCAAAGTCCTCGAGCCCCTTTCGTACCTTTGCAGTGGTGCGACAACTGATCCTTGCGTCCCTCTTCATGGTCATCCCTCCTTAGGTCGGCGTTCGAAAAATGCAAGAGTCATGCCTGCCTCGGCCCGTCTCCACCTCATCGGGCATGCAGGGCGGGAAAGGCCTGAAAGGGCCGCGATCGATACGTCGACGAGACCCGATGGCGCGTCAAAATCCCGTCATGGGGCGTCCGAACACCGGCGGGATTACGCCAGGATGGCGGGAAACCAAAGAGCGCTTGCGGGCGCATGGAAATGAAGAGAGAGAAGGGGGCAGAAAAGAGGCTATATGGTCTCTAACTTCTTGTCCACCACTCGACCGAAAGCCTCGACGACCGAGGGGTCGAACTGTTTTCCGGAATTCGTCGTGATCTCCTCCAGGGCTTGCCATGGCGGCATTCCCTTGCGATAGGGACGATCAGTGGTCATGGCGTCGAACGAATCGGCGACTGCCACGATGCGCGCTCCCAGAGGGATCTCGTTTCTCCGGCCGTTCTGCGGCTCCAGGTTGTCCGAGAAATACTTATGATGGGCCATGACAATGGGCACGACCTCTTTGAGCACTCCGCCGACCGCGGACAAGAGGCGCGCTCCCTTTTCGACATGCTCGTCCATCTGCTGCCGCTCCTCGGAGGTCAGGGCAGCCGCCTTACTGAGGATCTGACCGCTCACTTCGATCTTGCCGATGTCGTGTAAGAGACCAGCCACCCGGATGTTCTCAACGTGGGACCGATCAAGCTCCATGGCTATCGCGGTCTCCATGGCCAATTCCGACACCCGTACCGAGTGGCCTTTCGTATACCGGTCCGTTGATTCGAGATATTTAGAGAGTATCTCTACTATGCCGATGTAAGCGTTCCGCAGGTCCTCCAGACGCCGCTCGTTCGTTTCGTAGAGGGTGCCGACGGTGATGCTCGTCAGGAGGAGGAAGCCTCCCCACGAAGAAAGCTTGCCGATGTCATGGGCACCCAATTTGCCTGCGAAGAAGAAGGCCGGGAAGACGACGGCACAGACCGCAACGAGGAGAATAGAGAAAATGGCCGCAAGGAGCCCCATCCGCCTGCCGAGAAAGTAGGCTGACACGAGGACCGGCAGGAAATAGAAGTTGAGAACGATTGAAGGCTCTTTCAGCAGGAAGGTCCCGGAAAAGGCAGCCAGAAGAATGACGACTACCAGCAAGAGCTCGAAGTTCTTGAACACCGCTTCTTTGAAACGTTCAAACCCTCCGTCCATTTGCCACACTCCCCTCAATCGCTTTCTTATGTCATTATCGGCTCGCAAGGCCCATCTACTTAAGCAGGTTTGAGCGAAAAATTATCATTCTCTCCCTCCTAGTCCATCAAAACCTTAATCCCCCCCCTTTTTTGCCGATAATACTCCGGATGAGTGTCACGTCGCCAGAGCCTCGAAACCTGAAGGGATCGGGGATACGCTCCATAAGCACCCGTGAGAAGGTATTCGTCAATCGCAGCCCCGTACTGGACCAGTCGAAGCGCATCTGCGCCTATAGGCTCGACTTCATCGAGTGCGCGAAGCGGTACGACGGCCTTTCCGTGCGCACCCCGGGAGTTGAGGCAGTAAACGCCTTCCTCGAGGCGAGCCCCCCGGAGGCGATCACGTCCGGCCGCAGGGGCTTCGTAAGGTGCGGCCTGGAGGAGGCAGGAAGCCTCATGGGCCATGCTGCCTGGAAGGGGAAGATCGTCCCTGTCCTCGATGCCGCAGCCCTCGAGAAGGGCACGATGCCCGAGATGCTCGGGACGTTCTGCCTCGACAACCTCGTCTTCATCGAGACGATGAAACCCCTCCTCTCGTCGAACTGCATTGCCATGATCGGGGTGGCCCATCAAGAGGAGGCTGCCTTGAGCGCCCACGTGTGGAGCCTCAAGAGCTTCCTCGTGACCCCTTTCGCTACCTCCGTGGACACGCGGGAAGCGTTCGATCTGGCCTGCCGGGCCGGCTTCGATCTCCTCCACGGCGAGTTCTTCAGAAAGCCCTCGGTCCTCACGAAGGCCTCGATCTCGCCGAACCACGCCCTCCTCCTCAGCCTCTCTGCCCATGCGGCCCGTGAGGCAGATATCACCGTCGTGGAAGACATATTCAAGAAGAACCCCGATCTCACCTTCGGCCTCTTCAACCTCGTGCGGTCGGCGTTCTTCCACGTGCCCGAGGACGTCACCTCCATCAAGCAGGCCATTACGCTCTTAGGCTACAAGAACCTCCAGAAGTGGGCGTCCCTCATGCTCTTCACCATCAACCATTCGGACCCCTCGACGAACCCCCTGTTCGAGAATGCCCTCGTGAGGGCACGGACCCTGGAGGAAGCCGCGGAGCAAAGCCTGAAGGATGGAGCCTACATGACGGGAATCTTCTCGATCGTCCCTGCCCTCTTCGACGTGGGGATCGAGGAGATCGTGGCGAAGGCGAACTTCGCTTTCGAGATCCGTGAGGCCCTCCTTTCCCGCGCCGGCACCCTCGGGGCCATGCTCGAGATCGTCGAAGGCATCGAGAGAGGCGCGTACGAGAAGGCGAATGAGATGGCCCAC
>CAYZAF010000201.1:0-6142 GCA_964476435.1 uncultured Syntrophaceae bacterium | reverse complement strand
CTCTTCCGCGAGGAGACAATGGCAAACTCGCCGGCTGAAAAGACGCCGTTGAGGAGGATGAGGAGTACGATGACGATGATCGCCCACGGGAGATTCATCTATCTTCTCGCTGCCAGATGCTCATAGGATGGGGATACGGGGGCACGCATACATGGAGAAACATATTCTACCACGTGGTGATCTTCGTCTCAACAAGCTCCCGCGCGCGAGCGAAGCGAGCAAGAGCGCACCAGGTTCCTATCGGCCTGCCTTCGCGTATTCCTTCACCTGGTGCATGAACGCTTCCAGCCGCGTCGTGATGTTGGTCTCCCCTTGACCGGCAGTTAAAGGGGTTCAGCACCCCCTCCAGTGGCGGAAGCCACATGGAGCCTCCCCGCTCAAACCTCGCTCTTGCTCGGACGACGGGCTTGTGTCTACCGGCTCTTCACCCTGCCATACTCCTTCACCTGGTGCATGAACGCTTCCAGCCGCGTCGTGATGTTGGTCTCCCCTTGACCGTCGTAAGCCACGTTGAAAACGGGCACGTCGTACTTGTTCTGGATGAGCTTCATGATGGCGCTCGAGATGGTACCCGGCATGCACGTGAAAGGCATGGCGTTGATGATTCCGGACGCGCCCTTATGGATGAAATCGATGCTCTTCCCTACGCTCAGTATGGCTTCCCCTTCGAAGCTCTCGTGTATGTAGGGGCTGGCCTGGTTGAGCACGTGCCTGATGGCCGGCTCCTCCCCTTGCCTCAGGTAGTGCTCCAATATCCTTTCCATGCGGCGCTCGTCCTTCTTCTGTATGTAATCGGAGAGCACGATGCTGAAGAGGCTCGAGAGATTCGCCTTGTGCATGCTCTTCTTCTTGCCCATGTAGTTGACGTACGTAATCCACTCCGCGAAGGGCGCGAGCCAGGCCTCTCCCCCGAACTCCTCCACCCTTCGCACGAGGTGGTTGTTGCTGAACCTGTTGGAGCGGATGTAGATCTCCCCCACAATGCCCACCACGGGCTTTTGCTCTCCCGTCCTCGGGACGGCAAGGAATGCCTGGACAGCGTCCTCGAGGGCCCCGAAGACCTCGTCCCCCCCTTTCTCCACAGCTTCCCTGATGCGATAAAGCTGCTCCTGGTAAACTTTGTCCGTGTCCCCCGGGTTCCTCTCGTACGGCCTTGTCTCGTGGAGCATCTTGATGAGGAGGTCGGTCGCCACGATGGCCCTCCATCCGAGCCGCATGAACTTCCCGCCCAGGATGTTCAGCTCGTTATAGAGCTTGTCGTCCTGGTTGGGCGCATAGATGGGCACATTCTCGAAGCCGTGCTCTGAGAGCACCAGGCGCTGGAAGCGGTGGTACTGGCCGAACCGGCACGGGCCCGAGCCGGAAGGCATGAAGAAGGCGCTCCGCTCCGGGTCGAAATCGGGCCGCCTGCTCGTCTTCAGCATGTCGCCGGTGGTCAGGATGCAGGGATAGCACTCCTTGCCCAGCGTGTACTTGCGTCCGATCTGCACCGTCTCCTCGTCCGACTCCTCCATGACCGCGGCATCCACGCCACATGCCCGGAACGCGCCAACGAAGGGTATGCTATGGTCGCACATATAGGGAATGTAGACCTTCCTGGCCCTGCCGTCGGCCATGAAAGGGGAGACCCGCCGCGTTTTCGGCTTTGTCTCGTGCTTCGCGTTCTTAATGCTGTCGAGAAAGGCCTCGAGGCGCGTGATGAGCCCCGCGTCCCCGCTGTGCTCGTCGATCTCCAGCTGCAGGAAGGGCTTTCCCTCCATGATCTTCTTGAAGAAGTGGGTAATGAACGAATCGGGACCGCACCCGAAGTTCGTGATATAGATAGCGTAAAGGTTGGGATGGGACTTGATGAGGTGGGCCGCCTTCAGGATTTTCTGGCCGTACCCCCAGTACATGTCTTTCAGATCTTCGTCTGCCTCCACCTCGTCGAGGGGAAGCATATCTATGGGGATGGATGCCACCCCGAGGTCGAGGAGCTTCTTGTGTACGTTCAGGTTGGCGCCGGAGTCCATGCTGTTGTAAGGCCTGCCCACGAGGACCATCACCTTCTCGTCCGGCTTGATGTCGGAAAGAAAGCTCATGCCCGCCTCGAGGCATCTGCGGTAGAAGCGCTCCTGGATATCGCTGGCGATGTTGAAGGCGTGCTCCACCTCCCTCCTCGATCTCTTGAGGCTCTTCCCGAAGGCAACGAGGTTCGAGAGGGTCTTCTTCCGCCCCCTGCCGAAATAGACGACGGGCGACTCCATCTTGACGCCCAGCCCCGCGAAATCGATAGAGGCCTTCGCCGTGTAGGGAAGGGACTGGGCATAGGGGCAGGCGAAGCTGTTCGCCACGTTCGCCGAGGATTTCTTCATGTCTATGACGCTCGGCATGAAGACCCTGTTGATCCCCTTGCCCACGCAGTTGAGGATGTGGCCGTGGGCAAGCTTGATGGGGAAGCAGGATTCGACGATGATGTTCTCCACCCCCTCCTTGATCACCTTCTTATTAGTCGAATCGGACAAAACGACGCTATAGCCCAGCTCCGTGAGAAAGCTGCGCCAGAAGGGCAGCAGCTCGTGCATGTTGAGAATCTTCGGTATGCCTATCTTCTCGCCCGCTCCGTTGCGGTCGTACATATTGTGGAGCAGCTCTTCTCTGACCTTGAAGAGGTCCGTCTTTTCTATTGTCTTCACATGCCTCACAACATCATACTTCTCGCACCGGCTCCCGTAGTAGAGCGGTTTCTCCCCCTCGCACGTAACCCTCCTGATCTCGCACAGGTTCTCGCACCCCTTGCACTCAAACGTATCTATCCCATAAGGCCTCTTGCTCAGATCGAAGCCCTTGAACGTGCTCCTCTCCCAGTCTTTCTCCTTCATGGCGAGTATGGCGACGCCGATGGCGCCCGTCACGTCATGGTGGGACGGCACTGTTATCGGCTTCTCGCACACCTTCTCGAAGGCTGCCACCACGCCCTTGTTGAAGGCGGTTCCGCCCTGAAAGAAGATCTTTTTCCCCACCCTCCTGTCCCCCACGACCTTGTTGAGGTAGTTGAGCACTATGGAATAGCACAGGCCCGCAACGATGTCATCCGTGTGGGCTCCATTCTGCTGGCAGTGCATCACGTCGGACTCTATGAATACCGTGCACCTCTCCCCCATCCTCGTGGGCCCCTTGGCCGACAGGGCGAGCTTCGAGAACTCCTCCTTGATGGAGATACCCAGCCTTTCCGCCTGCTCTTCGAGGAACGAGCCAGTGCCGGCGGCGCACGCCTTGTTCATCTCGAAATCGACGATCACCCCATTGTCGATGCTGATGTACTTCGAATCCTGGCCACCGATCTCGAAGATCGTGTCCACCTCGGGATCTATGGCGATGGCCGCCTCGGCCTGGGCCGTGATCTCGTTCCTGACCAGGTCCGCGCCGATGAAATCGGCTGTCAGATAGCGGCCCGAGCCCGTGGTGCCCACGCCCATGATCTCCACCAAATCTCCTATCTCCGCCCCCACCTCGTCGAGGCCGCGCTTCACTGCCTCCAGGGGTCTGCCTTCTGTCATGAGGTAGCGCTTGGAAAGGACGTTCCACTCCTCGTCGATGGCCACGACATTCGTGCTGATGGAGCCTACGTCCACCCCGAGATATGCCCTCACCTTCCCCTTCGGCCTCTTCACTTCGTAGGCGACGTGGAGGTTCCTCTCCGAGATGGCGAGGGGCTCGTGGGCCTCCGTGACCTCGGTTCTCGCGAGGTGCTTCCTCACCCTCTCGACCCCCGCGAATCGCTCTTTCAGCGCAGGTTCGTCGAGGACGGCATAGATCGCCCCGAGGGCGCCCATGGATGTGGAATGATCGGGCACGACGAGCTCGTCTTGCCCGAGGAGAAAGACCTCTTTTATCGCCCTCCGCATCCCTGCGTTTTGCGCCACCCCGCCGATGAAGGCAACGGGCTTTTTCACCTCCTTGCCCTTGGCTATGTTGCTTTTGAAATTACGGGCGAGGGCAAGGCAGAGGCCTGCCACCAGTTCGTAATCGGGCGTCGCTATCTGCTGGAGGTGGATCATGTCCGACTTCGCGAAGACCGTGCACCGCCCAGCGATCCTCGGTGTGTTCTCCGACTTCAGGGCGACCTCGGCAAACTCCTCTATGGTAAAGCCAAGCCTCGATGCCTGTTGGTCGAGGAAGGAGCCCGTGCCGGCCGCGCAGAGGGTATTCATGGAAAAGTCCTTGATCCTCAAGGCCTGCTTGCGTGTCTCGACATGGTCGAATATGATGAACTTCGAGTCCTCCCCGCCGATATCTATCACGCTTCCCACGCGGGGATGGAGGTAGTTGAAGGCTTTCGTGAGGGCAATGATCTCATTCGTAAACGATGCGCCTGCGAGGGGCGCGAATGTCTTGGAGCCGATCCCTGTTGTCGCCACGAACTCGATGCGATCCCCATATACGGCCTCCATCTCCTCGAGAAGCTCGGCCGCCTTGTGCATGGCTCTACCCATGTGGCGGACGTACCTGTCTTCTATGACAGAGCCCTTCTCATCGACCACGGCGAGGTTGACGCTCACAGAGCCTATATCAAGGCCGATCCTGACCATCCCTTCCTCCGAACTGTAGATGATTGTTTTTGAGAGATCCCCATTCTATATTTGTTAAGCCCTTGGAGCATAGTTAGATTATAATACATAAGCTGGTCTGTTCAACAAAAAACCATGATACGCAAGGCCGTCATAGTTGTCCACGGGATCGTACAGGGAGTCTACTACCGCTACAGCACGAAGAATCGGGCGGACAGCCTGGGCCTTCGCGGCACGGTCCGCAACCTGCCTGACGGGGCAGTGGAGGTAGTGGCCGAAGGGGAGGAAGAGCGTATCACTGCCCTCATCGAATGGTGCAGGAAGGGTCCCCGGGGCGCCAGGGTGGACCGGGTGGACGTGGCGTGGGACAAGCCTTCCCGCGCCTTCACGGACTTCTCGATCCTGTACGACTATTACTGACCGAAAAGGAAAGAGCGGTTTATCATGGCGCGGCCATGATAAACCGCTCTTTCCTTCCCATAAGCTCCCGCTAGGGGCAGTCCGGAACGACATAGCCAACCTTCTGCCGCTCCTCGATCTCCGGTTGCCCTGTGCCTACGAATGAATTACAATATTGTACACATGATCTGCCGATTCAAAAACGCATCCGGGGGAAGGGCATGATCGTCCGGTTCGCGCTGTACCCGGTGCTTCTCCTCTATCTGGCATCCACGTTCTGCTATCTGGGCTTCCTCGCGAGCGGAAGGAGGGGCCTGGAGAGACTCGGTTACTACGCCCTCCTGTCCGGGTTCGGCCTCCACGTCCTCACCCTCTTCGTCCGCTACGGGGCCGAAGGATATACGCCCATCACAAGCCTCCACGAGTCTTTCTCCTTTTTTGCCCTCTGCATTGCCGGCTTCTTCATCTTTCTCCGGAGGGCATACGGCATAGATATCCTGGGGAGCCTCTTCCTGCCCGTGCTCTCCGTAATAATGATCGTCACCCTCTCCTTTCCGTCCCATATCAAGCCCCTTTCGCCCATGCTGAGGAGCTTCTGGCTCCCCATCCACACGTCCTTCGCCTTTGTAGGCAACGCCATCTTCTTCGCCGGGTTTCTCGTGTCCATTGTCTATCTCCTCATCGAGAGGGGCATAAAGAAGAAACACATGAGGGAGATTTCAAGCCGCTTCCCTTCCCTGGAGACCCTCGACCGCATCAACTATAAGTGCATGTCCTACGGTTTTCCTTTTCTCACCCTGGGGATCATCACTGGCTCCCTCTGGGCGGAGCTTGCGTGGGGCTCGTACTGGAACTGGGACCCCAAGGAGACGTGGTCCCTCATCACCTGGATCGTCTATGCCGTGCTCATCCACAACAGGCTCGCCATAGGCTGGAGGGGGAGAAGGACTGCGTACATGATGATCGCGGGGTTCGTCTCCGTCCTCATCACCTTTATCGGCGTCAGCCTGTTCCTGGGAGGACTCCATTCATACATCTGAGCCGTTGCCCATGCATCTCGTGATCCTCGGTCTCAACCACAATACCGCACCCGTTGAAGTGAGGGAGAGGCTCTTTGTGCCGGAGGAGACGATCGGCCCCTTGCTCACGGAGCTGAATGCCCGGGGAGCGAGCGAGGCAGTCATCCTCTCCAC